>JAAYLF010000288.1 GCA_012522035.1 Clostridiaceae bacterium | reverse complement strand
TCTCCCCATACATAATCTTCAGTTCCTTCATCATATTTGGAAACAAGTCCTGGAAATATACAAATATAACAATACCTCTTTTATTTATTCTCTATTTCTGGATAGGTTATGCAGTTAATATGGGTGTTAAAAAACTTTGGGACAGGTGGTTCTAATGAAAAAGCTAAAGGTTCTGTTTTCAGACATTTCCCTTGTGTTAAGAAGAAACCACATTGTAATAGTTATATTCATCATGTGTGCCAGCATCTCCACTGCATGCGTGCTTACTTTCATGTCAAAATTCAAAGACGAGCTTACATATCTCGAAGAAGTGGAGAAAAACAAACGAAAATACAATATTGCTTTTCTTAAAGATGATGTGGGAGAGAATGAGTTTAATATTGAATATGTAAACAAACTGTTTGAAGGTTTTCCAAAAGTAATCAATATGCAGCTAATTGAAGAAGAACGATATGCTTATTATGCCCAATGTGAGTTTGAAAGGGAGCTTGAGCATGAAGAAATTAAAAAGATAAATTCAATTGTCAAGTATGAGATATATGCTTTGTACAGCCTGGATGATGCCAGTAATTCAGTGGAACACAGATTCATAATCACCATAATTCTTTTGGTGTTTCTCCTGGTTGCTTTTAATACACTAAACCTCAACAGATATCTTATACAGAAAAACAAATACAGGTTTAAGATATATAAACTGTGTGGTGCAGGCAAACTGTTTACGTTGTCAATCATGTACACAATCCCAATAGTAATAACTGCAATTTCCTTTGGTTTAGGCACATTAATCTACAGACTGTTTCTGTTTGGCTTCTTCAAAAAGTTTGACACCACCTTGCTAATGCTCAGTCCCGACCTTGTTTACATTACGTTTTTTGCAAACATCGTATTCTGTTTTATACTGCTTCTGCCCACTGCCTTATCAGTCATGAAAAGGGAGGTGCTCTAATGAAATTTATTAAAAATATGATGCTGGCTTTTAAATATGGCAGCATATTCTCAATCAACAGAATAATTATAATTCTCGAACTGATTATTGTGCTCGTATTGGGAAATATAGCTTTCAATCATCTGTTGATTGACAATGCAAACAGAACCGAACTTAGAGCACTTGTTGCAAACAATATTGTCATCTACGACATGGAAGATGAGGAGCAAGTAGAATACTGCACAAAGAATGGCAATCCTATTGATTACAATTATCCATCCTTATATTTCTACAAGGAAAGTCCTGACAGACCTCTGAGAGATGGGTTCAACACAAGAGTGTATTCAAGAGAATATCTAAATATAGTCAAGCTGCCCTTGAAGATTGGCAAATGGTTTGATGATATTGATATTGGAGAATATGACTTTATTGTTGTTATTCCCTATAAATTCAGGAAGGATTTGAAGGTAGGCAAAACCTACAAACTATATACCACTCTGGAAGATGAAAATGCAAAGTATACGGTTTATGTTGCAGGTCTTTTAAAACCATACATACACAGTGATGAGATAATCTGTCTTGATGCCAAGGGGATAATTCCACATGAAAAAAGATATGAGTATAACAATATGAAATACGCAAGGCTTGATTACTTCGATACAAACGAACTTGCACAATTGGGTATTGTGAGATTTGATGAGGAATACAAAAGAGTTCTTGAAATAAACAAAAGTGACAGAGGATTTCTTGTTATATTAATATCTACCTTGTATACAATATTCCTTTGTGGATTTACAGGGGACAGAATATTGAACATTGATACATATACAAAGACTTTTGCTACAATGTTTTTATGCGGTGCAACGAGGAGGAAGGCATTGACAATGCAGTTTCTTCAGAACATACCTGTGGTATTGACTTCAGGGTTAATAAGCTACTTTCTCATTAAATACCTGTACAGGGTTGAGTTTACAAGCATGTTTTTCAACACAACCGCCTTTTTGGGATTCATTGCCATAACATTAGGCATACATGTGCTTTTGTCATTCCTTATACTTTCAAATATTTCAAAACAGAGTCCGGTAGGGATAATCAGCGGGAGGGATATATAATTATGATTGAGCTTGTAAATATAAATAAGGTTTATAGGAAAGGGAACAAAAACGATGTTCATGCATTAAAGGATGTATCTTTAAATATAGAAGAAGGGGAGCTGGTTGCACTGGTGGGTGTTTCAGGTTCTGGAAAAAGTACTCTTCTTCACATATTAGGGTGCCTTGATGATTATGATTCGGGAGAGTATTACTTCAAAGGAAGGAATATAACCAAGTTAGGTTCC
>JAAYLF010000287.1 GCA_012522035.1 Clostridiaceae bacterium | reverse complement strand
CCCTATGTAACTGCACAAAGCCCTGTGCAAGGCACACAGAATTATATTGTCATGGAACTAGAACATGAGCAAATATTGTACAAACTCAATTCAGAAAAGGAAACCAACTCTTCCATTCTAAACAGGCTCATGACCTGTCTTATAACAATGGATTATCAATCCGTTACAACGCATATTACACCAAAGAAGGATTCAATATCGAGAAATGAACGATTTCGTCTTTCAGCGAAAGAACAATATTCCATAGACTCCCTTATCAAAGCAACAATGCTTGGGGGAGCGGACAATACAGCAATAGCTCTTGCTGAGCATATAGCGGCAAGCGAGCAGGAATTTGTAGGGCTGATGAATGAAAAAGCAAAACAGCTTGGATTAAAGAATACATTCTTTGCAAATGTGGACGGCTCTCCCAATGAACTTCAGCATACAACCGTGTTGGATATGGCGAAATTTATAAAACACTCCCTAAAAAATCCCCACTTTAAGAGCATATTTATGCAGGAATTGGCACTATGGGATGATCTTGTAATCTCAAATGGAAACAAACTGGTTATTGAAAACAACACAAGTTATAAGGTTGGCGGAGTACTAGGATATTTCAACAATATTACGACTGCTCAAAACATATCCATATTTTATGTGGAAACCGGGCCTACAGAATTTAAGGATACCATGAAACTATTAATTATAGTAGCAGGTTCGACAGATGAGCAGTATGTACAAACTTCCGAATTATTATTGGAAAATGTATTGAACAACTATAAAAGAGACCAGTTGGTCAAAGAAGGCGAAATAATTTATGATATGGTCGTAGATGATGAGAAGCTTAATGTTGTCGCAGCATCCGATGTTTACTGTATCATGCCGAAGGATATTGGTAATGTACTTCAAAACAAAAGCTTTACATTCATCGAAGGTTATGGTCCTGATGAAATCAGGCCACCAATTACGGCAGGTACAATTTTAGGCACTGCCAACTATCATTTGAAAGATGGCTCGATTATACGTTTCTCAATGAAAGCTGACAGAGATATAGAGCTAAAAAAGACTACAGTCAAATCGTTATTGGATAAAATACGGGAATACGATGAATTATATACTCTTCTAATCGCACTTTTAATCCTTGAAGCAATTATCTTACTACTTAAATTGGTTGCTAAAATTTCGAGCAAATAAAAAAGAAAGCAGATTTTTCACTGCTTTCTTTCTTTTTTACTTAGTTGCAAGAACTTTTTTGAGTTTTGCAAATCTAGGCAAACCGTTCTCTATTGGTGGAGATGATTCACCCTGAATCAAAGGCAATGCGTAATCTACAAACTCTTTAGTTACGAAGTTGCCTTCTTCATTTATCCACTCTCTTGGAAGCTTTCTCTCAGTATTGGCTATATCGGAAAGCTTTATGAGTTTGGGCACACATTTGTACTCTTCTCCAGCTTCCCTTTCAAAGCCTATGCAGTAGTCGGTCAAACCTTCCACAGCCTTGAGAACTGCCGTTTGCCCTGCCATAAAGGCTTCTTCAACGTCTGCTTTTGAAGCCCAGTGAGCAGCACATCTCTGGAGCAGGCTGAATTCAAT
>JAAYLF010000286.1 GCA_012522035.1 Clostridiaceae bacterium | reverse complement strand
TCCAGATCCTGCAGTTCTTTAACATCTGTTAGCTGCCACAACAAACGTCCTCCGCCTTCATATTTCATTGGAAGTAAGGAGGGGTTTGGCTCAAAAACATATGGAGGATAAAAATCCAAGTCGACTACAATCTGAAGATATTTTATGGGGAGCTCCCAATAATTAAGCAAACTTAACGGTAAATATACGGTTTGTTGGCCAAGTCCACCTATTTTGTTGTCCATAGTAAAGGCTGATTCTATTACTTTAGACTCTCCCGGGCCAAGCTTAACAGGAAAGGTTGACCATGAAGGAGGCATAAAGATGTCGGGGGATTCAGGATTTTGGACTGAACGCCGTGTGGTTAATTTTTGAGTATTACCTTCAATAACTACCGAACTCTGTTTTACCGTTACCACAGAATCCAATTGAGAGGGAATGCCAATCAGGAGGTTTGCTTCCGACAGACCATCATTCCTTATTACCAAAGAAGTATTTACAGAGGTAAAGCCTATTCGTACCCTTAAATTGGCGTGAAAAGAAACCAAGGTTATGTTTTCTGCTCGGGAAAAAGTAACTCTTCTTTGAGATAATTCAAGTGGAAGCTGTATAGCATGTACAGGAGATGTGAATGCAAAAATCAGGGTTAGCAACAAAAAGGTAATTAAGAGCTTTCTTTTCAACTTTTCCCCCTCCAGTAAAACAGAAACAAATGATAACAATATTATTATTATTAAGTCTAGCACAATTGGAGCTAAAGGACAAGAATTGATTTAATATTCTTCCTTTATAAGCCGATTTGATATCAGAGCGCCCGCCACTCCGACTGCGGCTGATACCCAAAATCCCCAGAAAAGCATTGCTGCATCGCTTATAATGCCGGTAACAACCGGTCCCATGAACATGCCAATACCGTATGTAGCCTGAAAAAATCCCATTGCGGTAGCCTTTTTTGAGTCATCTATTGATTTTATGCACTGGGACATAAGAAGCGGAAACAGTAAACCGCGCCCCAACCCGGACACGGCCTGGGATATGTATAATACATTTATATCATTTATAAATGGAATTGCTGTACAGGAAGCTGCTATAATTATAAAGCTGGCGACAATAACATTCTTCTCTCCAAAACGCTTTGCAAAAACTGATCCGCTCAATGCAGAAGAAAATATAACGGGTAAATTTGAAAAGGCAGTCAGAAGACCAAGCTCTGCATCGCTTGCTCCTATCCTTTTTGCTGCAACCGGTGTAAAGCCATACACTGTGGAAAATGTGATGAATTGAACGAGAATAGCTAATCCCGATACAATCAGCAGATCTCTGTTTTTGGCAACTGAGAGCAGCTGGGGCACAGTCAGGGGTTCCTGTTTTATTTTCCGTTGTTCAAAAACAGCAAAAGTTAATGCAAACCCGACAACGCTACTGGCTGATGCTACCAAAAATGTAGTATCCTGACCAAATTGTTGGGCAGCATACCCGCCAATCAGCTCGGCTGCCATCTGGCCGAGAGCATTGGAGGCGCTTAATATGCCCAGGGCTTTTGATGTGTCCTTTTGCT
>JAAYLF010000285.1 GCA_012522035.1 Clostridiaceae bacterium | reverse complement strand
GCATTCTGCTGGGTCCTAATGGAGCTGGAAAATCCACAGTTATAAAAAGTATTGCAGGGCTTTTAAGATATTCTGGAAAAATTGAAATAAACGGGTATGACAACAAGTCTGTGGATGCCAAAAGAAACCTTGGCTATGTTGCAGAGTTTCCAGCCATGTACGAGCTGCTTACAGTAAGGGAGCATCTTGAGTTTATAGCCAGAGCATACAAGCTGAAGGATTGGGAGGATAGGGCGGAAAGACTGCTTGAGGCTTTTCAGCTTACAGACAAGGCGGATAAACTGGGTTCGGACCTGTCAAAAGGCATGCAGCAGAAGCTGATCATAATATGCGGAATACTGCCGCAGCCAAAGGTGTGTTTGTTTGATGAGCCTTTGGTTGGCCTTGATCCTCATGCCATCAAGGAGTTTAAGAATCTGGTTGTCCAACTGAGGGATGAAGGATGCGCAATACTAATAAGCACGCATATGATTGACAGTGTGAAGGAGTTCTGGGACAGCATATATATTATGATGAATGGTAAGATTGCGTATCATACGGCAAGAGAGATTACGGAAGAAATGAACATTGATATCGAAAAAATCTTTTTTGATATAACGGAGAAAATGTAAAATGGGACCATGCATTTATGTTTTAAAACGTAGTTGTGTAAACTGGGTAAGGAAACTGAAGGAGAAACCTGCAACCATAGTTGGTATTGCAATATTCTTTTTCATATTCTTGGTTCCTCTTTTGGCTCAGGGAATCAGTGTTGATACATCCAAGGCGGGTGATATTAACATACTGTACCTGATATTCTTTGGTCTGTCTTTGTTTTTTGTAGGTGCTTCTGTAGCTGCAGGTCTATCCACAGGCACATCCTTCTTCACGATGTCTGATGTAAACCTTTTATTCACATACGCCATTTCTTCAAACAATATATTGGTATATGGAATTATAAAAGACATGGGCTGGTCTATTGTTGTGTCCGTGTTCATGCTGTTTCAGATAGCAAATTTAAGGGCGAATTTTGCTTTAAGCATATTGGAAAGCGCTTATGTGGTTATAGTCTACGCATTACTTGTATTTATATCCCAGGTGGTATCTCTTGTTATATATTCCTTTACGAATGCAAATCAGAGGAGGAAGGATGTTGTCAAATACGCATTCATAATTCTTCTTTTGCTTGTTGTTGCATACCTTGTATACGGCGTATCCAGCAGGGGGACTGAAGCAATACAGGACTATGTCATATATGCAGTTCCGGTCGCAGGATGGCTGCTGGGAATGCTCGCAGGGGTTCTGACTTCGAATATTGTTCTTTTTGTCATTTCCGTTGCGGTTATTATTGCGTTCATACTTGCGGTTATTGGCTTCATGCTCAAGTTCAAACCCGACTATTACGAAGACTGCCTGATAAACTCTGAAAATGCATACCATGCAAGACAAGCGATGAAAGGCGACAGGTCAGCCCAGGCAAATATAAAGAGGAAGACCAGATTCAAGAATGTGAAAACCATGAAACTTGGCGGCGGGTATGGAGCTTCCAGCTTTTTCTACAGGCATTTAGTGGAGATAAAACGTACTGACAAGTCGGTAGTGTTCGGCACGTCTTCCGTACTCCTTCTTGCATTGGGAATTGGCATGGGAATTGCTGCAAGATTCACGAGTAATGATATTGTTTTTGCAGGTTTTGCGGTAATGAGCTATATTGGACTTTTCCTTGTGGGTATAACAAAACTGACGCAGGAACTTTCGAGGCATTTTATATACCTAATACCTGACAGTCCATTTAAAAAACTCCTGTTTGCATCCTTGTCAAGCATCATAAGACCATTTATTAGCGGCATCCTTTTGTTTCTGCCTCCAGTATTCATAAATGGCTTTCCAATTCTGACAAGCCTAATACTGGTTTTGTGCTATGCCTCAATAAACTGCATATACATTTCTGCAAACATTGTAATACACAACATTTTTGGCAAGTACAGCAGCATGTCTCTGCTTGCATTCCTTTATTTCCTTTTTGCCTTGCTGCTCTTGAGTCCTGCAGCAGGCCTTGGAGTTTTGTTTGGAGTAATACTTGATTCCGTGCTAATTGGGTTTTTTACCGCATCAATTATCAATTTTGTCACAACAATAATAGTTGTTTTTATCTGCAGGAATCTGGTACACAATATCGAGTTCAAGTAGTGTCGAATTTGGTCGAAAAACGTCGAAAGGTACATTTTATATAAATATGGAAATGTGGAGTATGAAATGGTAACCTCCTTGCATAAGGAGGTGCCATTTTTTGTGGATATAAAATATCTGGTTGATATAGTTGATCAATATGTCAATTCAAAGATGGATTTGACAAGGGATTATTCAGATTATGAGATGAAAACACTGATTGGTGGATGTGTGGACAGCCTTGCAAAAAGAATACCCATGTCTCTGGAAATGAGGGAGGATATACTCACAAGGGTATTCAACAGCAAGAGAAAGCTGGGAATACTTCAGCCGCTTCTTGAAGACGTAACTATTAATGAAATCATGATAAACGGCACCGATAATATTTTTGTTGAAAGAAACGGTGTTATGGAGCTGGTAAAGGAAAGATTTAATTCCAAGGACAGGCTGTTCAACCTTGTACAGACAATTGTATCGAGGGTAAACAGAACCGTGAACGAGAGCAACCCAATAGTGGATGCAAGACTTGAAGACGGGTCAAGGATCAATGTGGTACTGCATCCTGTGGCAATAAACGGGCCTGTCGTTACTATTAGAAAGTTTTCAGACAAGCCTTTTACCATGGAAAAACTAGTTGAAATAGGAAGCATAACCAGGGAAGAATCAGAATTCTTGATAAAGGCGGTAAAAAGCCGCATGAACATATTTGTGTCAGGCGGCACATCCACAGGAAAAACAACATTCTTGAACGTTATTTCAACATATATTGACAAGGATGAGAGGATAGTCACCATAGAGGATTCGGCGGAACTCATGCTTGCCCATGCAAATATTGTGAGACTTGAAACAAGAGACAAAAACAGCGAGGGCAAGGGCGAGATAAGCATGAGACAGCTGATAAAAGCAAGTTTGAGAATGAGGCCTGACCGGCTTATTGTGGGAGAGGTAAGGGATGAAAGTGCTTTGGACATGCTGGTAGCATTGAACTCAGGTCATGACGGGTCCATGTCCACGGGGCATGCCAATTCACCTTCTGATTTGCTTGTAAGGCTGGAGACCCTTGCCCTGTGGGAAGGCAATGTAAGTTCCGAAGCAATAAAGAGGCAGATTGCATCGGGCATTGATTTGATTGTTCATCTGAAGAGGAATCCTGTGATGGAGAGGAAAGTTGCTGAAATAGTGGAAGTTTGCATGTACAAGGATGGGGAGATTGTTTTGAATCCACTGTTCAAGGATGGCAAAAAAGTGTCCGGTTTGAAGGTAAAAGGATACAAAATGGAGGAGGCTTCTGAATGAACAAGACGCTTGTAGATTACAGAAAGTACGTGTTTTCTCTAAAAGATTGGTGTGCTTTTGCACTTGTCCTCTCTGCCATTTCCGTATTGTTTGGCCTTGTATTGTTTGAGAGTTTGAAAATAGGAATTGTATTTTCCGCTGTTTCATCTCCTTTTGTTTTTGCAAGACTAAAGGATTATTTCAAACAAAAAAGGCTAGAAGAGTTGGAAAGACAATTTTGTGATGCACTGCAGCTTATGTCTGCTTCTTTATCAGCAGGGCTGAGCTTTGCAAGCTGCATAGGCGAAATTGCAAATGGGGATTTGTCCGTGGACGGAAATCTTGGACTTATACAAAAGGAGTTTGCAAACATGCAAAGGCTCCTTGCCCTGAACATATCACCGGAAGAGGCTATTGTGGCTTTTGCCAAAAGAACTGGCAGCAGGGATATACAAAACTTCTCAAATGCACTATGTGAAAGTCTTCAGGCTGGAGGAAATCTTGTTCAGCTTGTGCGCAATTCCGCCAGTGCACTGCGCGTAAAGTATGATTCTGAAGACGAGATTAGAAGCCTTTTGAATCTTCCCAGATTCAATCACAGGATAATGATGGTCATGCCCTTTGTGTTAATAATTATGATGAAGACAATTGCACCAGGATATGTGGAACCTTTGTACACGGAAGGAGCTAGGTGGATTTTGGTGGTTGTTGCATTTCTTATTCTATTGTCCTGGTATATTGGAGAGAAGATTTCAGACATCAAGTTCTGAGGTTGATTTAAATGGGTGTTGTGGAGAGTATAAAAAGGTATTGTGAAGGGGTTTATAAAAAGTATGTAGGTTTGTATGGGAAAAAAAGAGGCAGGGATGAGTACTGGAAGGCTGTAAATAAAACCATTGTTGGACTGATTGCATCATTCATGCTTTTGCCTTTGACATATGTTTATGGAAAATCCCTCTTAATAAGTTCTATTATTTTTGTTGTATTGACTGTATCTTTTATCCTCTTGCCCAATTCGCTTGTTGAAAGCAAGATGAAGGAATTAAGAAGATCTTTCAGTCTAAACATGCCGGATTATCTTGAAAGAGTGGCCATTTTGCTTGACAGCGGGCAGAATTTGTGGGCATCCATAGAAAAGGCGGCCATGGTTAATGAAGATGAGTTTAGTCTGGAAGGGGAGATATCCAAGACTATGAGGGAGATACATGAATGCCGAGGCTCTGAAAAGGATCCGTGTGATGCGTTTTCTGACATGGCCAAACGACTTGCATCCTCGCATGTCAGCTCGTTTGTTTCCTTGATTGTTCAGAATTCAAGAAAGGGTCAGTCAGAACTGGTTGAGATTATTCGAATGCAGGCTGCTATATACAGGAATGACAGAAAGAATGTTGCCAAGAAACTGGGGGAGGAGGCGACAACGCTTATGTTGATACCAACAACCATTGTTTTTATTGGTGTTCTCATATTGCTCCTTGCTCCTGCATTTTTGGTCATATATTCAATCTAGGGGGGATTTTGCAATGATTCTGAAAGCGTATTTTGCCGTCAGGAAGTTTTTTAACAAAAGAGGCGTAGGTACTGTTGAGATTTTGATTATACTTGCGGTGCTGATTGCCTTGGCACTCATTTTCAGACAGTTTATCATTGAAGTTGCAGAAAGAATATTTGAGAAAATACGTGAAAATGCCGACAAGGCCATAGAAGGGCTGTGAGTATGGATAGTGTGGTTTTGTATGAAGAGAGAAAGAAGCTGAATATCAGTCATGACAGGGGTGGTGTAAGAATTACGGTAAGTACCCCCATGTCTCCGTCTGAAATAAAGGAAATGCAGACGGTGGTGGCGGATGTGGCGGATAATGTATACATTCCATCCGAGATAACCCAGGAGGCCGGAGCGTATTCCTTTTACATAAGAAAAAGACAAACCGTAAAGGACTTTTTAATTCAAAACGAATGCACGGTTTCAGACTTTGTGCATTTGTTAAAGTCCGTGGATGAAATTCTAAAACTTGCAGACAGGTTGAATATAAACAGGTATGATTTTGTTTTCGACTACTCATGTATCTTCACCGGTCAAACCCTTGAAACTGCGGAATTTGTTTATGCACCAGGTGCCGATCTGGACAAAGAGCAGAACAGCATATCTAACATGCTGCTAATTGCGTCCTTGCATGTTGCCTGTGATGATAATTCGCAGGAGGCCCATGCATTGAAAGAAGCGACAAGAACTCTTGTTGAATGGGAAAAGGGGGACACTTCTCCATTTCCATTGGAGGAAGTCTTGGCTTGTCTGCAAATTGATGAGAAGAATGAAGGTGTGTTTTTTACTACCTGGAAACCTTTTTTGTGCTTTCAACTCATAATGCTTCTTGTTTTTGTCTTTATTGTATCCCTGGTTCCTTTCAGGGAAAATGGAGTATTTATTTGGATTGCAACTATTCTATTGACAGTTTGTGCCGATTATTTATTGATACCTGGAAAGCATAAAAACATGCCCAGGTTCAAGTTCTTGAGAAGAAAAATGTTAAAGGGAATGGGGTTTTTGAAAGGAAAAAACATTCCTGTTGATCGTGAAACAATAAAGGTTGGAAGGGATGCAGATTGGGCTGATGTGGTTATTTCAAACATGTTTGTCAGCAGAAAACACGCACTTCTATATTTTAAAGACAATACTCTGTATGTAAAGGATCTGTCGTCAAGAAATGGTACTTTTCTTAATGGAACAAGGCTGGAGGCACATGCTGAGGTGGTGGTGGAAGCGGGAAGTACGGTTGCATTTGGCCATGAAAGTGTTATAATTAAATATTGTTATTTTTAAGCTTTCTATTATTTAGTACTTGAATAATTAAGAGTTATGTGTTATGATTTTGAAGGTTATTTAAATTTATTTCAGGGGGAAATCTAGTGGGTTTTTTTAGACAAAACATTGCTGTTGACCTGGGTACTGCTACTATTCTTGTAAGTGTTGAAAACAAGGGCGTAGTTATTAACGAACCATCGATAGTGGCAATTAAAGATGGAAGCAATAAGATTCTGGCAATAGGTGAAGAGGCAAGAAGCCTTATGGGTAGAACTCCTTTTGATATTTCGACTATAAAGCCGATTCAAAACGGTGTTATATCCAGCTATTATACAACTATGCGCATGCTTAAATATTACTACAAAAAAGCTCTCAGAAACCCGCTTAAGAGAATCCTAAAACCCGATGTGATTATTTGTGTTCCAAGTCAAACCACTGATGTGGAAAAGAGAGCGGTCAAGAAGGCCTCTCAGGACGCTGGTGCTGCCAGAACCTTTATTATCAGCGAGCCGTTGGCAGCTGCAATAGGTGCCGGAATAGATATCTCAAAGCCTACGGGAAACATGATTGTTGACGTAGGAGGAGGTACTACGGATATCGCTGTAATATCTTATGGCGGCATTGTTGTGAACAAAAGTGTAAAAGTTGCCGGAGACGCCTTGGATGAAACCATAAAGAACTATTTAAAGAAGACACACAATCTGCTTATAGGTGACAGAACGGCGGAGCAGATAAAAATGGAGATAGGATGCGTATATCATGGAATACGCAATGCGTCGTTGGAGATAAGAGGAAGTGACCTTATTACAGGGCTCCCAAATGAAAGGGTTGTTACTTCTGAAGAAATCCTCGAACCTTTGATGGAGGCAGTTATTCCTATTCTTGACGGAATTCATGCGGTACTTGAAGAGACTCCTCCAGAGCTTGCTGCTGACATATACAGTAGAGGGATCATCCTTACAGGAGGCGGCGCGCTGATAGCAGGCCTTGATGAGTTGATTAGAAAGAGCACTGGTATTGATGCCATAATTGCGGACGAGCCTCAGTACTGTGTGGCAAAAGGATGCAACATGTTCATAATGTCCATGTCAGCAAAGGACAAAATAGAAGCGGGCAAGATTAACTGAAAAACAATGATGATTACAAGCAGGTTTATACCCAATGTCATTAACTTAAGAGATCGCAATACATGTTTTGTTGCGATCTCTTAGTTTATTTCAAATCTTAAATTAACTGGCACGGTATTTTATTGATCCTTCTAATACACTTTATCTTTGTCTTGTT
>JAAYLF010000284.1 GCA_012522035.1 Clostridiaceae bacterium | reverse complement strand
GGTGTATCCACTGCAACACCGAGATTTACAGTGTTGAAGTATCTCATTGTGTCATCAAGGAAATGAGCATTGCAATCCCTGTGGTTGAGTACTGTTCTGGACACTGCATAAAGAATAATGTCGTTGATTGTAATGTTTTCCAGACCAAGTTTGTCCTTGTTGGCCTTGACCTGTTTTCTGAACTCCATAATGTTTGTAGCATCGAATGAAGCATTCAGTGTAAGTTGGGCCATGCTGGACAAGGAGTGATGCATTGCTTTTGCAATTACCTTCCTAATATTAGGCAGCTTTACATCTTCGTACTCTACAAATGGAGCAGCTTCCTTTACAGGTGCAGGTGTGCTGGCAGCTACCTGTGCTTGTGGTGCCGGTTGTGCAGTCAAATCGGAAGTGGTAACTCTTCCACCAATGCCTGTTCCGGCCATATCCTTTGTTGCCTTGTCCATTGCAGCGTATGTGGTTGCTCCACCTTGTGCAATAAAATCTTTTATATCGCTCTCTATAATTCTGCCGTAAGGTCCCTTGCCGCTGACGAACATTGGATTTACTCCTGCTTTCTCTGCCAGATTGCGAGCGCGTGGGGAAATCATGATTCTGCCGGTATCTGTAACACTTGCTTTCTCTTCCGCAGCAACCTGCTTTACAGGTGCTTGTGGTGCAGCTGCAGGTGCTGGTGCGGACACTTCTTCTTCCACTTCTTCTGCGCCACCTGGTACGAACTCGGAGTAGTCGTCTCCTTCTGCGCCAATAACGGCAACGTTCGTTAGAACTGGTACGTCGTCGCCTTCTTCAAAGAAGATGGCAAGTAAAGTTCCTTCGACTTTTGCTTCTTCGTCAAATGTAGCCTTGTCGGTTTCATAAGTGAAAAGTATGTCGCCAACATTAACCTTGTCGCCAACTTTTTTGTGCCACTGTGAAATAATACAGCTTTCAACAGTGTTACCCTGTCTTGGCATGATAACAGGTGTTGCATTGGACTGGCCTGTTGCTTTTTTTGCAACTTTCTCGACCTTTACCTCCACTTTTTCTTCCGCTGGCTTTATTTCTTCCGCTTTCTGCGTGTCGGCTCCTTCAGGTATGAATTCGTTATAATCTTCGCCTTCATTGCCAATAACGCAGACATTTGTTAGAACCGGCACATCGTCTCCCTCCTGGAAGAAGACTGCGAGCAAGGTTCCTTCGACTTTTGCTTCCTCGTCAAAGGTAGCCTTGTCGGTTTCGTAAGTGAATAGAATGTCACCAACATTAACCTTGTCGCCAACTTTTTTGTGCCAGTTTGAGATTATACAACTCTCAACTGTCTGCCCTTGTCTAGGCATTATTACTGCTGTAGCCATAGTTGACCTCCTTGCAAAGTTTAAAATTATCACGGAATGTTACTTTGGAACATTCTGCTTGTTAAATTGTAACATGATAGTGTTACAGTGTCAATGAAAAGATGTTATCATTTGATGAAGTTTTCCTATACAAATCATATTATTTGTACATGGGATAAACTTTATCCTTTGCTTCAAAAATGAAGCATATTCTACTGGTGAGGTTCCGTAAGAAAACCGCTTTGGATTTGCTTGTTTTGTCATATTATCTTCAGTGTGTCAGAGGGGCATAATATTGTTGACAAACGCGGCAGTTTAAATTACTATAAGACTATGGTTTTATTTTACCAATAGTAAAAGATGAAAAGGAAGTGTGATTAAATGAAGACTTACATGATTATGTTGAAATCAATCGACGATGTTAAGAGATTTGTTAATGCAGCTACAACACTTACATGTGAAGCGGATCTTTCTTCAGGCCGATACATTGTAGACGCAAAGTCAATTATGGGCATATTCTCCCTTGATTTGTCAAGACCTATCAAGCTGGAACTGCACTGCAACGAGGACCACTGCTGCGACGGATTTGTTGACAAAATCAAGGATTTCATTGTTGAGGAATAACATCCTAACAATGAAATATGCACTGTAAAATGCGCATGGTGGATAATCATGTGCTTTTTATTACAGAAGGAGTATTAATGAAGGTAGCAACATATACGATAGGATGCAAGGTTAATCAATACGAAACAGAAGCGGTTTTGGAGATGTTTTTGAATAAAGGGTACACGGTGGTACCCTTTGGCGAAAAAGCAGATGTATATATAATCAACACTTGCAGCGTAACTCAGATGAGTGACGCAAAGAACAGGCAAATGATAAGAAAATGCCACAGACTGAACCCTAACGCAGTGGTTGCCGTCATGGGATGTTACAGTCAGGTTGCGCCTGATGAAGTTGCGCAAATTGAAGGCGTGGATATTGTAATAGGGACGCAAAACAGAGCAAAGCTTCTTGAAATGGCGGAAGAACTCCTCAAGAGCAAGAAAGAGGCAAGCGCACCCAAAGTGGATGTAAATGCCACGGATTTCAAAGTCGAGATGCCCTTTGAGGAATTGTCAATTTCAAGATTTGAAGGCCATACCAGAGCTTTTATAAAAATCCAGGACGGCTGTTCCCAGTTTTGCTCGTACTGCATAATTCCATATGCAAGAGGTCCTGTTAGAAGCAGGACTTTGGAAAGTTTGAAAAATGAAGCAGAGAAGGTTGCCAGCATGGGATTTTTGGAAGTCGTACTTGTCGGCATCCATTTGGCTTCCTATGGAAAGGATCTTACTCCCAATGTCACCCTAAAGGACGCAGTCAGTACTGCTTCAAGTGTTGAAAAGATAAAGAGGGTAAGGCTTGGCTCTCTTGATCCCATGTATTTGAGCGAGGATGAAATAAAAGCTTTGGCCGAAAACGATAAGTTTTGCAGGCATTTTCATTTGTCGTTGCAAAGCGGAAGCAACTCCGTTTTGAAGAGGATGAACAGAAAGTATACGACGGATGAATATATGGAAATTGTGAACACGATTAGAAAATACATGCCGGACTGTGCCATAACCACCGACGTTATGGTAGGTTTTCCAGGCGAAACTGAGGAAGAGTTTTTGGAAAGTCTTGAGTTTGTAAGAGCCGTGGGATTTGCACGCATACACGTGTTTCCGTTTTCTCCAAGAAAGGGCACTGTGGCGTATAAAATGAAGGAGCAGATAGACAACTCGGTAAAGAAGGAAAGAGTTGACAGAATGATTGCTCTTGGAAGGGAATTGGAGCAAAAATTTCTTGGCAGCATGACAGGCCAGGTTCTGGACGTTCTGTGTGAGAAGGATGGTATGGGATATACAGGTAATTATGTAAAGGTTGTTGTCAAAGAAGAGGACTTTAATGAAGGTGAATTAATTCTTGTCAGAATAACTGGTGTTAATGGTAATGAGTGTATAGGAGAAAGAATATAAATATACTGTATTGCTATGAAGGTGCAAGTGTGATAATATTCACTTAGCTTAGCCAATTAAGGATGGGTGGTTAAAATGGATAACAATACTGTGTTTTACAAACGGCAAAAAGAACAGCAAAATGAGACAAGGATAGTGCTTACGGAAGTATATGAAGCCTTGAAGGAAAAAGGTTACAATCCCATAAGCCAGTTGGTAGGTTATATAATGTCAGGCGACCCCACATATATAACGAATCACAAAAATGCAAGAGCTCTTGTAACGAGGGTTGAAAGGGATGAAATAGTGGAAGAGCTCTTCAAATATTACCTTGAGACACCTCAGGACTGATGATGCGTCTATGAGAGTGCTTGGTATAGATTATGGCGACAGAAGAATAGGTGTCAGCGTAAGTGATGCGTTTGGGTGGACTGCGTCCTCATTAGGGTTTATTGATGTTAAGAAAAATGACAACAGTATTTTTGACATTATTGGCCAGTATATCAATGAGTACCAGACAAAAACTATAGTTGTTGGGTATCCTTTGAACATGAATGGAACAAAGGGTCCCAGGGCGGAAATAACCGATGCGTTCATTGCACAACTGACAGAAATGTTTCCAGATGTAAAGATTGTGAAGTGGGACGAAAGACTTACAACTGTTGCCGCTGAAAGAATTATGAAAGACTTGAATATCAGCAGTCGAAGAAAAGGTGTAAAAGACGAGATAGCAGCCGTATTGATACTGCAGTCTTATCTTGACAGTATAATTATTAAGGAGGAAAAGAATAATGGCTAATGAAATTGAAGCTGGTCAAATCTTTGAGTTGACCGATGAGGAAGGCAATACGTTTACATTTGAATTGTTGGATTTTGTTGCAGTCGAAGAAGAGCTGTATGCAGTAATTACAACAGTCGAAGAGGAAGAGAAAGACGACGACGAAATGAATGTTGTCATCATGCGCGTGGAAATTGAAAACAAGGAACCGATTTTTACTCTCGTAGAAGACGAAGAAATTTGCAAAAATGTTCTCGAGGCATTTATTTCGCAGTTTGATGATGAAGAGGAAGAGGAAGTAGAAAGCGAATAATAATTGAGGGTTAATAGATGTACCATTATTTCATAATAAATCCTGTAGCAGGGCGCGTACAACATGAAGAAATAATTGAGATATTGAAAGATACTCTTAAAACCGAATCCTTTGAATACAACGTTACCGAGCATGTCTGGCATGCTCGGCAACTTGCCTTTGAGGCCGCTTCCAATCATACGGATATAAGGATATACTCCATTGGCGGAGATGGCACTCTTAATGAAGTTGCCAATGGTATTGTGGAAAGCGGCAACAAGGAAGCGATTCTGGTTCCATTACCTCTTGGTTCGGGGAATGATTTTGTTAGAAGTCTAGGATACAAAAAAGAAAAGGACATAAGGAAGCTTATCGGCAGGGCGGTAAGCTGTTCATATATTGAAATAGACCTATGCAAGGCAAACGACAGGTACTTTTTAAACATATCATCCTTGGGATTTGATGCACAGGTGGTTGCAAATGCAAATGCCTACAAAAAGAACAAACTAATCCCCAAAGGACTGGCATATTATTTAAGCGTGTTCACCACCTTTGTCAGGATGAAGTTCTATCCTTTGACCATAACGATTGACGATGAAGAAACCTTTGACAATAATACAACTCTGCTTGCTGTGGCAAATGGCAAATATTACGGCGGAGGTATAATTCCTGTGCCTGGAGCAAACATTCAGGACGAATATTTTGACGTGTGTCTGGTGGACAAGGTAAGACGAATCAAGGTTCCCATTTTCTTCCCAATGTATGCAAAATGAAACCACGGCAAATTGAAGGAAGTGCATTTCTTCAAATGCAAGAAACTTCATGTTAAATGCAATAAAGGTTTTGTAAGTTTGAATATAGACGGTGAGCTGTCCAAAGTAAAGGAAGTTTTGTTTGAGGTAATAAACAGGAAGATAAGAGTGGGGCAGATATAGTTGACACAGGTTTTGACAGTTACTCTGAATCCCTCCATTGACAAAACCGTTTACATAAGGGGATTCAAAACAGGAGCAACAAACTACATAGAAAAAGCACGCGTTGACATTGGTGGAAAAGGCATAAATGTTTCCAAGACCCTGGTCAATTTTTTCGTTTCCAATATTGCAACAGGGTTCATGTCGGAGAACCAGGTTGATGCGTTGGACAAAGCAGGCATACATGGCAGGTTTTATGTGGTTGATGAAGCCTTAAGGGTAAATACAAAGATAAATGATTTGGATACAGGTACTGTTACCGAGCTTAATGAGAAGGGTTTTTGCATTAAAAGCGAGGATTTGACGGAATTCATAAAATTATACGAGGAATTATGCCCAAATGCGGGCATTGTGGTTTTATCCGGCAGTATCCCACGGGGTGTTCCTGATGATATTTATGCAACTCTGATAAGAATTGCCAAAAAGAAGGGTGCAAAAACCATGCTGGATTCCCATGGAAAACCTTTCATTCATGGGTTAAAGGAAAAACCGTATGCAATAAAGCCGAATGTACATGAACTTGAGTTCGTTGTTGATAAAAAGTTGAAAGATGTTAATGACATAATAGATGCGGTAGAAGAGATAAAAGATTGTGCGGTATTGATAGCTGTCTCCATGGGAAAAGATGGAGCGATGTTTTTTAAAGAAGGAAAATTAGTGTTAGCAGAAACTTTTCCCGTTCAAAGCATAAGCACTATTGGCGCAGGAGATGCCATGACAGCAGCAATGGCGTTGTCAGTTATCAAGGATTTTGATTTGGAGACCACTGCAAGATTTGCAACTTGCGCAGGCACAATGACTTGTCTTAAAGAAGGAAGCAATGTGTGCAGTCTTGAGGAAGTTATGGACAATATCAGCAGAGTTGGTTTGAAATTTCTTTAGGAGGGATAAACATGTCCTTGTTTATCGATGCAAAACCGGTTTTCTTGAAGGGCCTTGAAAAGGAGCACAATATAATTGCATGTTTCAAAAAGGATTTTGAGGTGTTGGAGAATGTAAAAACGGCCAGGATAAATATTGCAGCCAGGTCGTTTTACAGATTGTATGTTAATGGTGTTTTGGTGATGCATGGTCCTGCAAGAACCGCCCACAAATATTTACGTGTTGATGAGCTTGATATTGGTTTGCATTTAAAAAAGGGATTGAATGAAATCTGCATTTATGTCATAAGCTATTCCGATTGTTTCAATGGTTATTCCAATGATTGTACGCTGGAAAAAGGTCTTTTAATGTTTGAACTAACACTGGACGACAGAAGGATTTTCAGTGACAGGACCGTACAGGGATACAGAATGACAAAGAGAATAAAGGCAGGCCGGATTTCCCATTCAAGAGGTGCAGGGGAAATATATGTGCTTGATGACGATATGTATGAAGCGCATGAAGTTGAAGAACTTACACTGGATGCATATCTTCTGGAAAGAGGCATGGAGTATCCAGATCTTTTTAGGGTTGATACTGTAAGGATGCTGGAGTTTGGGTCCTTTGCATATGATGAGGGCATCAATGTTCTGCCGGAATTCTATGAGCCAGATTACAACGAATGCTATGCCAATTTGGAATACAGGCCGGACCAGGATGCCAAAAGGATTGTGTGCCATCCATCAAGAGGAGAGTTCCATGCCCAAAAAGGCGTGTATGAAATAAATGCCGCAGAGGGTGAGAATCCATACGTTTTATTTGATTTTGGAAAAAGCCATGTAGGGTTTGTTACTCTTGATTTGGAGATGGAAAGTTATGAAGAGGATGCTTTTTGAGACATTCATCATTCAGAAGCAGTGGATTTGACAGGGAATTTGTCCATACAGACCTCCGGGTCAATAAGGCTGTTTTTGAAAAAGAAAAACATCTGCTTTACCTCCATGGAACCTTATCTGGCCAGATATTTAAGACTGTGCTTCAAGGGTGTAAAAAGGGTAGTTATTAAGAATGTATCCATTTACACATATTATTATCCGGATTCCAAACTAGGTTATTTCAGATGCAGCGATGAGGATTTGAACAGGTTGTATGATGCAGCAAGGCATACCCTTCTTTTGAACACACTGGATATTTTTATGGATTGTCCTGAAAGGGAGAGGGGAGGATGGCTATGCGACTCATTGTGGACAGCAAGAAGTGCAAGCGTCATGCTGGGAGATACCAGCGTTGAAAAGGCTTTTATAGAGAATTTCCTTCTAACGCCTTCGGAGGGAATGTGGAATGCCTTTTTCCCCGAGGTTTACCCTGCCAACAAGCACAATTACAAGGAAATGACTGGAATTACAACCTGGTCCTTTTGGCTGATGATTGAATTGTGTGAGTACGTGGAGAGAACCAATGACTGGGAGTTTGCAGAAGAGTACAAGCAAAGAGTTTTTGACTTTGTCGAGGGTTCCAAGGTGTTTTTGGGAGACAGCTGGCTTTTGACAAACATGCCTTTTGTGTTTGTTGACTGGTCCAAATCCAATCTTTACACTCAGCCAATTTCTGTATCGGCCAACAGTTTGTACTCATACATGCTTTTAAGACTGGGCAGACTATACAATTACAACGAATTTGAAAAACTTGGCCTTGGTATACGCCATATATTGAGAGAAGCTGTAAAAAACGAAAAATACATACCCGATTCATTGGAGTATGTGGATGGAAAACTAATATGCAAAGGCAATTATTCTGAGACAAACCAGTATACCGTCCTGTGGTCTGAGCTTTTTGACAAGGATGAGATAAAGGATCTTGCTTTTAAAGTGATTCACTGCAAGGGTCCTGATCCCATATATCCAAAGGATCCTTATGTAGACGAATCAGGTTTGTTCATTGGTCTTTGCATCAGGCTCGATCTTCTTTCAAAGTGGAAAGAATATGGCAAGATGCTTGAAGATATGAAAGCCATATTCTATCCTCAACTGAAGGAGGGACCGGGTACTTTATGGGAAAACCGAGCAATTGACACCTCCAGCAGGTGTCATGGATTTGCTTCCCATGTTGGTGTTCATTTGACAAGAGATGTATTGGGTTTGGGGATACCTAACGAGGTGGACAAAACCATAACCATTAGTCCGAATCCCAATGGCTTGAGGTGGGCAAAGGGAGTTGTGGGAGCAAAACAAGGTCTTGCATCCCTTTCATGGCATATAGATGGAGAAACATTTAGTCTTAAATGCACAGTCCCCAAAGGCTATAAGGTTTTGTTGGACCTTTCAAGAAATCTTCAATGCTACAAGCATGAGATTGAAATCATACAGTAATCTATCTGGAAAGGTGAAAGCATGAGAAAACATATGTTATTTGTTATTGTTTTTATTTTTGCTTTTGTTGTAGTGCTTTTATCAGGCAGAACGGAAGCAAAAAAGGAATTTGTCATTGTATTTGATGCAGGCCATGGAGGACGGGATCCCGGCGCTGTTTACAATGACAAGAATGGTGTTGAGATTAGAGAAAAAGATTTGAACCTGAAAATTGTCAAATACGCTATAGAAGAGCTTAAGAAATATGAGAATGTAAAAATATATGAGACAAGGCCGGAGGACAACTACCTTACCTTGGGTGCGAGAATGGATTTTGCCAAGTTTTTTAACGCGGATTTGTTTATCAGTGTGCACAACAATGCTGGCGATCCTAGTGCAAGAGGCACCTTGGCATTTGTTCCTTCTGGCAATTACAGACCGGAAGTTGCAGACGAGGTTAAGAGAGTGGCAAACAAGATCCTTGAGAAGGTAAGTGAGCGTACCGGACTTAGGAACAGGGGCGTTTCTACCAGAACGTACACGCGCGAGGAATGGGTGTTCTATCCCAATGGTACCCTTGCAGACTATTACGGTATTGTAAAAAGGGGAATAGACCAGGGCATCCCCAGCCTGATAATGGAGTATGCCTTCATGTCAAATCCTGATGACCTTGAGTTTCTGACAAAGGATGAAAATCTGCGTAAACTGGGCAAGGCCACGGCTGATGCCATTGTGGAGCTTTATGGTCTTTTTCCGAGATCGTCTGGAAGTTATGACAATTCACATCAGCCAAAGCTTTACCAAAAAGATCTGCAGATATTGAAAGACGGAATCAAACTGGAGTATACCTTTGGCGACGGTCCTTTTACACTGCCTGTTTCAGGAGGAAGCGGTGATGGATTAATTACTTTTGAGTTTGATACCTTGAGGGTTTTTCAGTTTGACGGGGAGAAAATTCACATTATTGGCGCTGACAAAAACATCAGGGTTTATGCAAGCAAAGGCACCGATGGTACATACATGCCCGTAACCAGCAGCAATTGGGTAACTCTTACCGTCAATCCGAAAAGATTGTCTTTTTCACTAAGTTACCAGGTTGTCGATGACAAGCTTTTGGTAACTTTCAAGGTTAACGATATGGTGGAAGGCTTTCTGCCAAGAGGCAAGGCTGCATTCTATGTCGATGGCAAGCTGTATGAAAAGAAAGACTTTTCAAGCGATACTGTGCAGATAACAATAAGTGATCCGAAGCCACAGGGGAAAATAGTGGTTAAGTACGAGGATGTGACGGTAAAAAACTTGTATGTGGATTTCTACATCATTGATGATGCGGAAATTACTTATACAAGTACTCCTTCTACTGAAGTGCCCACGACACCAACGCCAAAACCAATAGAAACTGAAACGCCTGAGCCTACGGAAAGCACACCATCACCTACTGAAGCTACTCCTGCTCCTACGGAAACTTCACCTGATACTACGAACACACCTGTGACCACGAACTCTCCAGGTCCTACAGAGCTTGAAGGAGGAGACAAGGAAGACAAGAGCATGACAGTGTTGATAATAGCTCTAATTGTGTTTGTTGTAGTTTTGGCTGTTGTGATTGTTTTGTATTTTATTAAATTCAGGAAGAAATAAAGGAGTTGGAAAGGGCGTATTCCATTGCCTTTTCGAAAAGTATCGTCTGAATATATTCATAAGTCAGTTTATCCGGAAGGCTGTCTGCAAGGATAACATATTCCATCTCAGAGTCTTCCGGTATTTTTTTCAACACTTTTATATCCGCAAAAAACAGTTTGCCATAGTTTGTCTGACTGTTTTCTGTAACGGAATAAACGGAAACCTGATAAAGGTCAAATTCAATAGCTCCAGTTTCTTCATAAAGCTCTCTTCTTGCGGTATGCTCAATGCTTTCGTTTGGTTCACGTCTTCCTGCAGGCATTTCAAAGGTGCCTCTTTTTCTGTGCTTGCAGAAGACCCATTTGCCATCGTATCTTGATGCTATAATGGCTATGATCAAGTTGTCTTCAGCTATTTCCGTATCTGCATGAAATGCAACTTTTGTCATTTTGCAAACTCCTTTTGATGATTTGAAAAAAATATTACCATCGGGTTGGTTGCAAGTCAAATTGAGGATTTGCTAAAACATCTTTGAGTGTGGTAAACTTTTAAGGTATACAACAATATATTTGAAACAGGATGGTTGAACATATGACATATATTAATGATGAAATACTTGCACAAGTCGAAAAACCTGCAAGATATACGGGTGGGGAATGGAACAGCGTTGTAAAGGACAAAAATGCTGTAGACATTCGCTTTGCCTTTTGTTTTGCCGACGTATATGATATCGGCATGAGCCATTTGGGCTACAAACTTATTTATCATTTGCTGAATGACAGGGAAGACACCTGGTGTGAAAGGGTATTGGCTCCATGGCCTGATCTTGAAGAAAAGATGAGGGAGAACAACCTTTGCTTGTTCGGCCTGGAATCCCAGGAACCCATAAAAGATTTTGATTTTATAGGTTTTACCTTGCAGTATGAAATGAGCTACACCAATGTAGTCAACATGCTGGATCTTGCCCGTGTGCCCGTTTTTTCAAAAGACAGAAAAGACGGGGATCCTTTTGTAATTGCAGGAGGGCCCAGCGCAAACAATACGGAAGTGCTTGCGGATTATATAGATATTTTCTCCATTGGCGAAGGTGAGGAAATGCTTCATGAGCTTATGGATGTGTACAAGGAATGGAAGAAGTCAAAAGGAGACAGGATTGATTTTCTCAAGATGGCCGCTCGGATTGATGGCATATATGTACCTTGCTTCTATGAAGTTGAATACAATGAGGATGGAACGGTCAAGACTCATAAAGTTAAGGAAGAATACAAGGATTATGCAAAAGAAAAAGTGGTCAAGAGAGTTGTTAAGGACTTTGAAAACGCATATTTTCATGACAAACTGGTGGTTCCATATGTGAATGTGGTGCATGACAGAATAATGATAGAGATATTCCGAGGATGCACAAGAGGATGCAGGTTCTGCCAGGCTGGATTTATATACAGGCCGGTGAGGGAGAGAAGTGTTGGCAAGATTACGGAAATTGCAAACAAACTAGTTGAGAGTACCGGATATGAGGAAGTCTCCCTGCTTAGTCTCAGCACCAGTGACTATTCCAGTCTTGGATCTTTGTGTGACGAACTTCTTGTCAATATTGAAGAGAAGAAAGTGAATCTGGGAGTTCCCAGCCTGAGGGTGGACTCTTTTTCATTGGAGCTTATGGAGAGGGTGTCCAGGGTAAGAAAAAGCGGTCTTACCTTTGCACCGGAAGCAGGAACACAAAGACTGAGGGACGTCATAAACAAGGGAATAACTGAAGAAGATATCTTGAAATCCTCGGAGATTGCGTTTAGAGGCGGCTGGAACAATATAAAATTGTATTTCATGTTAGGTCTGCCTACCGAGACGGACGAAGACATTCTGGGCATTGCAGACATGGCCCACAAGATAATTGATGTGTATGAAAAAGTGCATAAGGGCAGAAGGGCAAGAAGGCCTGAAATTACAGTAAGTGTATCCACCTTTGTTCCCAAGCCTTTTACTCCGTTTCAGTGGTGCGCCCAGATAAGCAAGGAAGAGATAATCAGAAGACAGAACCTTCTGAAAAAGGCTCTGAACAGAAAGATTAATTTCAGCTGGCATGACCCTGAGACGTCAATAATAGAGGCTGCTCTTTCAAGAGGGGACAGACGAGTTGGAAGAGTAATTTACAATGTGTGGAAAAATGGCGGCAGATTTGACGCTTGGGAAGAGTACATGAACTATGACAGATGGATTGCTGCATTCAGGGAAGAAGGACTTGATATCACTTTCTATACCGAAAGGGAAAGAGACCTTGATGAAGTTCTTCCATGGGATCATGTATCTGTTGGTGTAACCAAGAATTTTCTTAAAAAAGAGCTTGAAAAGGCAAAAAGAGGAGAAACCACGCCCAATTGCATGGAAAAATGCACTGGATGCGGCGCTGCAATATACAAAGGGGGGATATGCGTTGATGAAAATTAGACTAAGGTATGCAAAAGGCGATGAGATTAAGTACATATCTCATCTTGATACGCTGAAATTGTTTGAAAGGGCATCAAGAAGATGTGGGCTGCCTGTTGCGTATACAGAAGGCTTTAACCCAAGACCCCGTTTTGTATTTGGCAATCCGCTGCCTTTGGGTGTTACAAGCGAATGCGAGTTTGTGGACGTCTATCTTGACAAGGACATGATTCCTGAAGAAGTTTTTAGGGATTTGAACAGTGTTATGCCAAAAGGTCTTCGTATTCTGGATGGAAAGGCACTTTCTGCGAACGCGGATAATATAATGAATGAGGTTTCCAGGTCGGAATACGTTGTGAAGGTGGAAATGTCTGGTGACGATGCAAGGAAAGTAATTGAGCTGTATGAGTCAAATAGTCCGCTTGTGATAGTGAAAAAGTCAAAAAACAGAGAAAGGGAAGTGGACATACGCCCTATGATACACAGTCTTGAATTTAATGATCAGGCTTTCCATATTATCACGGATGCGGGCAATACGAGCAACCTAAGACCTGAAGTTGCCTTAATTGCACTTTGCGAACACGCAGGGGTGAATGTAAAAATTACGGGAATACACAGAACAAAACTTTTTAAAGTGAGTGAATTGCTTGAATATGGAAAGGGAACTGGTAATTAAAACAAAAACAAAGGATAATGTTATTGAGACGGTGTTGCTTGAGAACGGCGAGATATGCGAGTACAGAAAGGAAGAGAGAAACCTTGTCGGCAATATCTATGCTGCGAAAGTGACCGATTGTGTTGAAGGTATTGGAACTGCGTTTTGTGATATTGGACTTGATGAATCTGTGTTTGTCAAGGATGGAAAAGTTGCTGCGGGCTCCATGGTTATGGTTCAGGTGGTCAGCGCAAAGCATTATGACAAGGGAGTGGCAGTATCTACAAACATATCCCTTTCCGGCATTTATGTCGTTCTAATGGCAGGAAGAAGAAATCTTAAGAATGATGTCAGGGTATCCAGCAAGATTACGGATGCAACTACGAAGGAATCACTTAAGAATCTTGGAATGAACATTCTTGACGATGTGGAGGAGCTCGGGATCCGTCTGATTATGAGAACCGATTCAGGCAATGCAAGTCATGAAGATATTGAAAATGAGGCAAAGGCCTTGATTAGGGAGTACAAATCTTTGTTGAAGGCTCTTAATGGGTCGGGCGGAAATCCCAGGTTGCTGAGGGAAAGCGATGATCTTGCAACCGAGATGATTAGAAAGTATCCTATCAGCACTTACAAGAACATATATACTGACGAACCCAAGCTGACATACTCTCTTATCAAACGTTATTCCAAACTAAATGTCAGGACTCTTGGGGTAGGAAACAATGGCTTTGACATTTTTGATATCCTGAATATTTCAAGCAGGCTGGTTCAATTGCTTGGAAGGAAAGTCTGGCTTGATAGCGGTGCTTACATTCTAATAGAACATACCGAAGCCATGACTGTTATTGATGTAAACAGCGGCAAGTTTAAAGGTTCTTCCAAAAAAGGAAAGGAAGATGTTATTTTTGCAATAAACATGGAGGCTGCCAGGGAGATTATGAGGCAGCTGAGACTTAGGAACATTGGAGGCATAATTGTCTGCGACTTTATTGACATGCAGAAGGATGAAAACGGTGAACTGCTGCTTGAGTACATGAGGAATCTGGCAAAAAACGATTTCGAGCAGCCAAGCGTCATAGATATTACAAAACTAGGTCTTGTGGAAATTACCAGAAAAAGAAGCTAAACTTGACAATGTGTTGTGGGTGATATAAAATGACTTAAACGACATACAAGTATGTCGAAATTAGGCGTGCGTTAAACACCTAGTTAGTATAATAGTTTGGGAGGAAAATCCATGTCATTAAATGATCTTATCAGAATTTCACACAAATACGGACAAGATCCGGATTTTGTTCTTGCAGGCGGCGGAAACACGTCATACAAAGATTCAGAATTTCTATATATCAAAGGCTCTGGAACCACGCTTGCCACAATTACTGCTGAAGGTTTTGTGAAAATGAACAGAGCCAAGTTGAATGCCATGTTCAACAAAACATATTCAGAGGATGCTGCGGAAAGGGAAGCACAGGTTCTTGAGGACATGATGGACGCAAGAGAAAAGACAGAACTTCACAAGCGTCCCAGTGTTGAGACTCTTTTGCACAATCTGTTCCAATACAAATTCGTAGTACACACCCATCCAGCCATGTTGAATGGTCTTACCTGCGGAAAAGACGGAAGGAAAATTGCGGATGAATTGTTTGGAGACAGAATAATTTGGATAGACCTGGTTGAACCTGGTTATGTTCTGGCATCATGCCTCAACACGACAATGAAGGAGTATAGGGAAAAGACAAACAAGGATGCTGACATTATTATTCTGCAAAACCATGGTGTATTCATTACAGGAGACTCCGAAGAAGAGATTGATGAAAAGACTAAATTCATATTCGATGCATTAAAAGACAGGATTAAGGAATATCCTGATTTGACTGAAGCTGATTTTGACAAGGAAAAAGCAGCGTTGACAGCACCTGCCATCAGAATGCTCCTGAGAGATGGTGGAACTTCCTTTGTTACTTTCAGAACCAACAATGCTATTCTGAAATTTATGGAGAATGAGGAAAGCTTTTATCCCGTATCCTCCGCATACTCACCGGATCATATCGTATACTGCAGACCTTGGCCTTTGTTCGTAAAGAAGGCTGACGATATGGACCAACAGTATGAACTGATTGAAAAGGGTATTAATGAATACACCGAGAAACATGGTTTCAAACCCAAGGTGGTTTGCGTACAGGGTCTTGGATACTTTGCATGGGGTACAAGCAAGAAGAATGCAGATATTTGTGCGGATGTGTTCCTTGACACAATCAAGATAGGTGTTTATTCTAAAGCCTTTGGCGGACCATTGTTCATGTCCGATGCCATGATTGATTTTATTTGCAATTGGGAAGTTGAAGCTTATCGTTCAAAGGTCAGCCTTGGTTCAGGCAGTGCAAAGAGATTGAATGGAAAAATCTCAATTGTTACAGGAAGTGCTCAGGGATTTGGTCAGGGTATTTCTGAAGAGATGCTCAAGGAAGGCGCAAATGTTGTAATTGCTGACCTTAATTATCCTCTTGCAAAGGAAAACAGCGACGAGATGAACAAGAAGTACGGCAGCAAGGCAACGATTGCAGTAAAGGTTGACGTAAGCAGTGAGGAAAATGTAAGGGACATGGTTTACGATACTGTTCTTGAATACGGCGGCCTTGACATATTTGTAAGTAATGCAGGTGTTGCAATTGCCGGCGGTCTTGAGGAAATGACTGTTGACAAGTTTGAATTTGTTACGAAGATAAACTACACCGCATATTACCTTTGTGCAAAATATGCTTCCAGGATAATGAAGATTCAGAGCAGGTTCGACAAGAACTATTACATGGATATAATTCAGATTAATTCCAAGTCTGGTCTGACAGGCAGCAACAAGAACTTTGCATACGCAGGAAGCAAGTTTGGCGGAATAGGTCTTACTCAGAGTTTTGCACTGGAGCTGGTACCTTACAATATCAAGGTTAACTCCATTTGCCCGGGTAATCTTCTCTCCGGTCCATTGTGGTCCGATCCTGAGAAGGGACTGTTTGTACAGTACTTCAAGGCAGGCAAAGTGCCTGGAGCAAAGAGTGTTGAAGATGTAAAAAGACATTATGAAAATCTTGTACCGATGAAAAGAGGGTGTGAAATTATAGACGTTGCCAGAGCAATATTCTATGTGGTGGAACAGGAATATGAAACAGGACAGGCAATACCTGTTACTGGCGGTCAGAACATGTTGAACTAATATACAAAAGAAAAAGAGAAAGGGTGTATGAGTATTAATGGCAAAAAAAGAATACGATAATGACAGCATCTCTTCTCTAAAGGGAGCGGACAGAGTCAGACTCCGTCCAGCAGCAATCCTCGGGTCCGATGGACTTGAGGGTTGCCAGCACACCTTTATTGAAATTCTGGCCAACTCAATCGATGAAGCCCGTGAAGGCTTCGGAGATGTCATTGAAGTTACTCGTTTTAAGGATCACTCGATCGAAGTGCGCGACTATGGACGCGGATGTCCCGTCGATTACAACGAGAAGGAACAGAGATACAACTGGGAACTGGTCTATTGCGAACTGTACGCAGGAGGAAAATACAAAACAAACCAGGGCATCAATTACGAGTTCAGTCTGGGACTTAACGGTCTTGGTGCCTGTGCAACGCAATACACATCAGAGTACATGGATGTGACCGTATTCAAGGACGGTTACAAATATGAGCTTCATTTTGAAAAAGGCATCAATATAGGCGGTTTGAAAAAGGAAAAATACGATTACAAGCATTCCGGCACCATCCAAAGATGGAAGCCTGATCTTGAGGTTTTTACGGATATTAACATACCTTTGGAGTTTTTTCAGACTGTGTTAAAAAAACAGGCCGTTGTAAATGCAGGGGTCAAGTTCAAACTGTATGATGAAGAATCGAATCAGCGTTTTGAATACTATTATCCCAAGGGAATAGTCACATATGTGGAGGAAATCAGTCAGGGCAAGGAATTCACTTCCGTTCAATATTACGAACATCAGACATCAGGAAGGGACAGGGAAGACAAGCCCGAGTACAAGGTCAAGATGCAGATTGCCTTCTGCTTCAACAACCATGTGAATTTGATTGAATATTACCACAACTCAAGCTTTCTTGAAAACGGTGGTTCTCCAGAGAGAGCTGTCAGAAATGCTTTTGTAAGCGAGATAGACAAGTACATCAAAAGTGAAGGAAAATATCAAAAGGACGAATCAAAAATTACCTTTGCGGATATACAGGACAGTTTGATCGTTGTTACCAACTCCTTTTCAACAATGACAAGCTACGAAAACCAAACCAAGAAGGCAATCAACAACAAATTCATTCAGGAAGCAATGACTGAATTTATCAAACAGAATCTCGAAATATATTTTATTGAAAACAAGGCTGAAGCAGACAGAATTATTGAACAGGTGTTGGTTAACAAAAGAAGCCGGGAAATGGCGGAAAAGCAAAGGATTAATATTAGGAAAAAGCTTTCTGGAAACATTGACATAACAAACAGGGTCAAAAAGTTTGTTGACTGCAGGACGAAAGACATAGACAAAAGGGAACTGTATATTGTTGAGGGTGATTCCGCACTCGGTAGTGTAAAACTGGGAAGAGACTCGGAATTCCAGGCAATAATGCCTATTAGAGGTAAAATACTCAACTGTCTAAAGGCGGATTACGGTAGAATCTTCAAAAGTGACGTAATTGTGGATCTTATAAAAGTTCTTGGATGTGGCGTCGAGGTAAAATCGAAGTTCAACAAGGATTTGTCCACCTTTGATTTGGATGCTCTTAGATGGAGCAAGATAATAATATGTACCGATGCGGACGTGGACGGCTATCAGATAAGAACATTGGTTTTGGCTATGATTTACAGGCTTATGCCTACTCTCATAAAGGAAGGAAAGGTGTTCATAGCAGAGTCACCGCTTTTTGAGATAAATTGCAAAAATAAGACATATTTTGCATACAATGAGCGGGAAAAGAATGAGATAATCTCAAAACTGGACGGGAAGTATACAATACAGCGTTCAAAGGGTCTTGGTGAGAACGAACCTGAGATGATGTGGCAGACCACAATGAATCCCGAGACTCGAAGACTCATTAAAGTTGTAATGGAGGATGTCGAACGGACAAACTACTACTTTGAAATGCTTCTTGGTGACAATTTGGATGAAAGAAAGAGGCATATCGAGGAGAATGGACATCTGTTTTTGGATCATCTGGATTTAATGTAGAGGAAGGTTTAAATGGCAGAAAATAAATTATATACCGAACAAAAGATATCAGAAACATTGGAATCTAATTACATGCCCTATGCCATGAGCGTCATTGTCTCCAGGGCAATTCCTGAAATAGATGGATTTAAGCCTTCTCACAGGAAGCTTTTGTATACAATGTACAAAATGGGACTTCTTAACGGTCCCAGAACGAAGTCAGCCAACGTAGTCGGTGAGACCATGAAACTGAATCCTCATGGCGATATGGCTATATATGAAACCCTGGTAAGGATGACAAGAGGCAATGAGTCTCTCTTGCATCCATACATTGATTCAAAGGGTTCCTTTGGCAAAGTGTATTCCAGGGACATGGCGTTTGCCGCTGCAAGGTACACGGAAGTAAAGCTTGACAAGTTGTGTACCGAACTGTTTGGCGATTTGGACAAGGATACGGTGGACTTTGTGGACAACTACGACGGCACCATGAAGGAACCTACACTGTTTCCTGTCACTTTCCCCACCATACTTGTCAACTCAAATCAGGGGCTTGCAGTAGGAATGGCTACGAACATATGCAGTTTCAACCTGGTTGAAATATGCGAGGCAACCTGCGCCCTGATAGACAATCCTGAAGAGAACCTGCTGAAGATAATAAAGGCTCCTGATTTTTCAACCGGTGGCACTGTGATATATAACAAGAAGGAAATGAACAGGATCATAGAGACAGGCAAAGGCCCCATAAGAATCAGAAGCAAGTACAAATATGACAAGAAGAACAATTGTATAGATGTGTATGAGATTCCATACACCACAACAGTGGAAGCCATAATTGATTCAGTATCCGAACTGGTCAAGAGCAACAAGATTAAAGAAGTAGTGGATATACGTGATGAAACGGATCTTAAGGGTTTGAAGCTTACCATTGACATTAAGAAAAACACAAACCCTGATGATTTGATGAACAAGCTGTTCATGATGACGCCACTGCAGGATACGTTTTCATGCAACTTTAATGTACTTATAAAGGGCAAACCCCAGCTACTTGGAGTCCGCCAGCTGCTGCTGGAGTGGATAGAGTTCCGAATTGGCTGTATAAAAAGAAAGCTTGCCCATGAAATCAAAACAAAGGAAAGCAGGCTTCATTTGTTGAGGGGTCTTGAAAAGATACTGCTTGATATTGACAAGGCCATAAGGATTATCAGGGAGACGGAGACGGATGCCCTGGTTATTCCAAACCTTATGTGGGGTTTTGGCATTGACGAGATCCAGGCAAACTTCATAGCCGAGATAAAGCTTAGAAATCTTAACAAGGAATATATCCTTGACAAGGTCAGCGAGATTGAGAACCTTGAAAAGGACATAAGGGACTTGAAGGATACCTTGGGAAGTGAAAAAAAGATAAAGGATCTGATAAAAAAGCAGCTTAGGGAAGTTGCCAAGAAACACGGCAAACCTAGAAAGACCGACATAATGCATGAGGACGAGGTTGTTATTGTAGAAGAAGAGGAAATGATTGAGGATTACAACTTGAAGGTTTTCCTCACTAAAGACAGCTACTTCAAGAAGATACCTCTTGTATCTTTGCGTTCTGCATCAGATCAGAAGCTGAAGGATGATGACTATATTGTCCAAGAGATGGAGTGGCACAACAAATCAGACATAATATTTGTTTCAAGCAAGCCGGTGGTGTACAAGTGCAAGCTGCATGAATTGCCTGATTGCAAGGCCAGCAGCCTTGGTGAGTATCTACCCAATATTCTTGAGATGGATGAGGATGAGAGAATACTATATATGATAGTGACAGACAACTATGCAGGATTTATCCTGTTTGCATATGAGAATGGAAAGGTGTCAAAAATACCTCTGGAAAGCTATGAAACCAAGACAAACAGGAGAAAGCTGGTCAATGCCTATGGTTCCAGTGCTCCTTTGGTGGATGTCATATTAACCCATGATGATCTGGACATAGCTCTTGTAAGTTCGAATGACAGAGCTTTGGTTGTCAACTCCAGCATGATTCCGCTTAAAACAACAAGAAGCTCCCAGGGCGTACAGGTTATGAAGTTAAGGAAAGGCTGTGTGCTGAAGAGCATGAAGAAAGTTCAAGAGATGTCCTTCAAGGATCCGAATGCATACAGAGTGAAAAACATTCCAGCTGCAGGACCTTTCATAAAACCTCATGACAGGGAAGTACAGCAGATGTCTTTGTTGGATGAGAAAGAATAAGAATGGCAGGGTTTTGACCCTGCCATTTTTTATGTTATAGGAAATTGCTCTATATCGGCATAAGGAAGAAGGCAGAAAAAATGTAAAATATATACATTAAGGGGTGAGTTTTGACTAGAAGATAAAAAATCCGTCTTCCTCGATATCATCTTCCAGACCATCATCTTCGTGTAGAAAGAAATCCATATCCAAAAGGTCG
>JAAYLF010000283.1 GCA_012522035.1 Clostridiaceae bacterium | reverse complement strand
GAATGCGTTCATTGATGAAATGTTTATTATGTTTCCGTGCTCATTCTCGACCATGTCTTTTGCAAATACGTGTGTAGTCAATACAGCAGAAAGTATGTTCAGATCAAAAACAAAGCTTATGCCTGCAGGGTCGAGATCAAAGAATGTTTTTATTTCCTTTTCAAGATCTCCTGGTACAAACTGTTCATTGTCGGTTGTGCCTTTTGGGCTGTTGCCACCTGCACCATTTATCAGAATGTCACAAGCACCCATAACCTTGACAATCTCTTCTCTGGCCTTTTCCAGACTCTCCTTGTTTAGGCAGTCAGCTTCAAATCCCTGGGCAAAACCACCCTTATCATTGATTCTCTCGGCAATCTCTTTTGCAGCATCCGCATTTATGTCCAGAATGGCTATCTTTGCACCACACTCTGCCAGTGCCTCAGCAAAAGCTGAACACAAAACACCTCCTCCCCCGGTTATAACTACCACCTTGTTACTTAAATCTACTTTAAAAGGTAACATTTCTTCACTCCTTATTTCATAAAGGTTTTTGATATATCTTCAACAACTGCATCGTCTTTCCCAACTTTGTTTTTGTAGTTGGAAGTCGCTCTTCTCTTGTTAAGCTCAGCAAGGAACTCATCCTCATCAATTGGCAGTTCCACTGTCTTGTCAAGCCATGCTGACAGATACATTGCATTCGACAACATCAGTGACTTGATACCTTCTTCTCCGGGAACATATACAGGAGTGTCATGCAGAATGCTGTCAAAGAAGTTGTTCATCATCCAAATATGTCCAAGTGGCCCTTCTGTTTTTGGTATCTCTACTTCTACCCTTTCATGACCAGGAACAGCAAAGCTTATTTCATTTGTTTTATTGAACTCTCTTTCGTTCATCTTGTTCTTGTAGTATGCAAGCTGCCCACCTGAGACCACCAGTTTTCCTTCATCTCCTAATATCTCGAAGTAGTTTGTTCCTGGGTAGTCGCCTGTGGATGTTACCCACACACCTGTAGCTCCATTTGGCTACTCAAAGTATGCGGTTACGTCGTCCTCTACCTCAATATTATGCCATTTGCCCATATGACAATATGCTCTTATTTTTGAAGGCATCATGCCGGTAATCCATTGCCAGAGGTCAAGGTTGTGTGGTGCCTGGTTAAGCAATACTCCACCACCTTCTCCTTCCCAGGTTGCACGCCAGGATCCTGAATCATAATATGACTGAGGTCTATACCAGTCTGTTATCAACAATGTAACTCTTTTTATTTCTCCAACAGCGCCTTCAGCTACCATCTCACGCATTTTTGCATATAGTGGATTTGTCCTGTTTTGGAACATTATCATAAACTTCTTACCGGATCTGGCGGCTGCTTCATTCATCTCCCTGACTCTCTTTGTGTAAACTCCAGCAGGTTTCTCTATTACTACATGAAGTCCGTTTTCAAACGCCTTGATAGCCAATTTTGGATGGTCATAGTGTGGTGTAGCTATCACAACTGCATCCACTGTTCCAGATTTAATCATTTCTTCAGGATCTGTGAAAACCGCACAGTTCTCAGGAAGTCTCTCCTTTACTGCATTTAATTTTGCTTCATTAACATCACAAACAGCAGCAAGTACTCCACCCTTTATGTGTCCTGAATTGTAATCATTGATGTAACCATTACCCATGTTACCAATACCTATAACTCCATATCTCACTTTATCCATGAAAATTACACCTCTTTCAAAATATTTTTCAAAGCAACGCAAGCTGCATCGAATGCTTCGTCACCAGATTTATATACAAATTCTGTTTCGCCAATACTTGTATCGTCACCAAGAGCATCATAACCTGCAAAAACCTTCAAATGTGGCTCTATGCTCAATACAACATCTCCATCCCGCTTATTGAGCTCAGTTAGAATTTCCTTTATGTTCCCATCACCATAACCGGAAGGAACAACCTTATGGTCGCTGAATCTCGCATCTTTTATATGCAGATATTTAATGTATTTGTCCAGAACCTTGAAAGCTTCCATGGGTTTTATTCCACTCTGAACATAGTTGGACGGGTCCAAAATACTTTTCAACCCTGAACCAAAGGTTTCGAACAAGTCCAAGTTGCGCTCTATGGTTTCACCATATATGAACTTCTCATTCTCATGGCACAAGTCTACACCCGTTCCTTTGGCATACTCAACCAATGCGCCCATTCTTCTCATGACTTCATCTCTGTAGTCATCCGGGTTCTCTCCTCCAGGCATGAAGAAACTAAAAAGGCGTATATTGGTGCAATCAAGCATATGGGCAACTTCAACAGTCCTCTTGAAATCTTCAAAATGTGGTTCAAAGTCATCCTTAATACCGATTTTCCCAATTGTTGACCCTATGGACCATACCCTTATTCCGCCTGCATCCAGTTTTGCTTTTATTTCCTTGATTGTGCTGTCGTCATGCTTAATTATGTTTCTGTCAACTACTCCTCGAATCTCAATATATCCAACTTCGTTTCTCTGGAGCGCTTTAATTTGCTCATCAATATTTGGGCTTGCCTCGTCAGCAAATGCCGATAGAAGAAATCTTGCCATGGTGCTTACCCCCCTATTTAAGTCCTTTTCCATTCAAAAATCTATAACTTCTGCCAAGCTCGGTTATAGCGTCATCAACAAAGTGAGTATCCTGTTCAATGAATGCATACTCCACATTTGTCTTTTTGCATGCTTCTATTATTTTGTCCCAGTTAAGATTACCACTTCCGATTGCAGCAAACTTCTGATTAGAACCTTCCATACGCATGTCTTTGAAGTGCAGTGCTTTGATTCTGCCTTCCATTCTATTAATATAATCTGTAGGGCAAACACCTCCATGCTGAGCCCAGTAAGTATCGAATATGAAATACCATTCACCTTCTACAGTCTCTTCAAGCATAATGTCAAAACCAATTCTTTCCTCAAATTTCTCAAATTCAAAAGAGTGGTTGTGATAATGGAATGACATTCCATTTTCCTTTAGAATTTTAGCTACTTCGCTGTAATCCTTTATGAAGTTTCTAAGACCTTCATAACTGCCCTTGTATCTTTCAGGCATTGCACCAATACCTACATAGTCACATCCAAAAATCCTGTGATCTTCAATAACCGCCATTGGATCATTTAGCAGTCTGTCCGGATTTGTGTGAGTCAGTTTTATCTTCAAACCAATCTCATCACAGATTTCCCTAATCACCTTTGGTTCTAGAACTACTCCTGAAACCTGAACGTACTTATAACCAAATTCAGCAAGTTTTTTCAGGGTATTTCTCAGGTCTTCTTCAGTTTTGCAATAATCCCTAACTGTATAAAGCTGCGCACCTATACGCATTTTTCATCCCTCCTTTTTAATAAGTTTAACATCTTTTTGCACACTTATCTATAGCTTCCCACAAACCTTGCAAATATGTGGCACCCAAAGCACGGTCATACAGTCCATATCCAGGCATTGCTACTTCTCCCCAGATCATTCTTCCATGGTCTGGACGGATCGGGCCAGTGAACTTAATATCATACAGTGCTTTCATAATTTCATATATATCAAAAGTTCCCGCTGATGACAAGTGGGCTGACTCTTCAAAATTTGTCTGAGAGTGGAATTTTAGATTGCGTACGTGAGCAAAATGCAGCCTTCCTTCTAGTGAACGTATCATGTCAGGCATGTCGTTCTTTAAATTCGTACCAAAGGAACCGGTGCAGAAGGTTACTCCATTGTGCTTGTTGTCCACCATTTTCATCATGCGAAGGATGTTCTCCTTGTTGATGATTATTCTAGGCAAACCAAAAACACTCCAGGCAGGATCATCCGGATGGATCGCCATGTTTATGTCGTACTTGTCACAAACAGGCATTATCGCTTCCAGGAAGTACTTAAGGTTCGCAAACAGTTTCTCATCGTCCACATCTTTATATAGTTCGAACAGCTCCTTGATTCTAGCCATGCGTTCAGGCTCCCATCCTGGCATGAATGCCCCGATTCTTTCTCCTTCAATTGCATTAAACATCTCCTCAGGATTGATTCTGTCCACTGCCTCCTGTGTATAGGCTAGAACTGTGGAACCATCGGGAAGCTTTCTTGAAAGCTCAGTGCGGGTCCAGTCAAACACCGGCATGAAGTTGTAGCATACCATGTGTATGTCTGCCTTGCCTAGGTTCTCAAGAGTCGTGATATAGTTTTCTATATGCTCGTCCCTTTCCTTTGTGCCGGCCTTTATTGCGTCACATACATTGACACTCTCGATTCCGTGGATTTTTAAGCCAGCATCCTCAACTTCCTTTTTCAACGCTAGTATTTCATCGAGAGTCCACAACTCTCCTGGCATTTTGCTGTAAAGGGTGGTTATGACACCTTCTACTCCCGGAATCTGTCTGATATATTCCAGTTTGACGGTATCATATTTGCTGCCAAACCACCTTAATGACATTTTCATTTTTCTTTTCTCCTTTCGCTTTTCAGTATTATGTTAAATATCTATTTCTCTCATGCATTGGCACTTATATATTATATAATATAGCATTATTTTTCTATATTAATAGCATATTTTGCTTGTTTAATTGCAATTCTTGCTGTATTATATATTCTGGGTGATAAAATTGCTTAAACGACAAGTACCAACAATGGCAGCAGATGATCCAAGACAGTATATGCTGAACGAAAACCTGGAAATATACGAGAAGGTAGGTGTACCGAGCGGCGCTTTGGAGATGCACTTTCACAACTTTTATGAAATAATGTATATCATTGAGGGTGAATTCACCATACTTGTCAACAATACGAATTATGTCTTGAACTCAGGCGATTTTATTCTCATAGATATAAATAATCTCCATCATTATACATACACCGACAGCAAGCATGAAAACAATAAAAGAATTCTCATGTGGGTTTCCAAAAAATATCTGGACCAGCTGTCTGCTCCCAGATATAAATTGGACAAGTGTTTTAAAAACGGTTTTACTCCTGCATGGCGTTTTCCACCACATCACAGGGAACAGCTTTATGAGTACATGCTGCAACTTCTTTACATAAGCGCAGAGGACAACCGGAACAACACCGAGAACAAGCTTCTGCAGAATGCATACACCACACTGTTTTTTGTTCATCTGAACAAGCTCTGCCAGAGAAAAGAGTTTTCCTTCTCCCCGGAGAACACTTACAACGACCCAATGATTCGCACTG
>JAAYLF010000282.1 GCA_012522035.1 Clostridiaceae bacterium | reverse complement strand
GGGCAGCATGGTGTAAGTTGCGTTTGTTATGGATTCAGACAATATTCTAAAGAATTGGGTTCTTGAAATTTTGGGAGGTGTGGCAGGCTTGAAATCAATGATATTGCATGCAAGATCCTTTCTTTTAATATTTCCAATAATCATGCCTATTATCAGTGAGGAGATGATATGTACCAAAAAAAGAAAAATACCATACTCCACTTTTTTCAAAAGTCCCGCACCCACCACGCCTATCATGAAAAGAGGCCCTGTGTTGTTGGTAAAGGAGGACAGTACCTTGGCGTCATGCAGTGAAATGTTTTTCTTTTCATACATATCCGCAATTACCTTGGCTCCTCCTGGATATCCGCTTATCATTCCAATTATCACTGCAAAGATGCCATTGCCGGAAACTCCAAATACGGGTTTCATGAGAAAATTGAACCTTTTTCCTATTTTTTCAGCAAAACCCGATTTGATCAACATGTTGGAAATTACATAAAAAGGTAATAATGACGGCAGGGTTATGAATAAAAATTGCTTTATTGTATAGCCTACTGCCGGTATGCAGGCCTCGGAATATATGGCAAACAGGAGAATAAAGGTAAAACTTAGTATTGCAATCACACTTGTACACCTCTTGTGTTTTTTATATAATATATTCAATTGTTTGCTTTTTAACGACTTACATGGTATAATTATTTTGCTTATATTACTATTAGAAATCATATTATAAGGAGTGAGAATCATGGCAAGAAAAAAGGCAAGTTTGTACAACATGCTGCCAGTAACATCCAAAAAGCGCGCAGAAAAAAAGGCTAAACGCAAGAAAGCCGCAGGTGTTGCAGCAGGCGTTGCAGCAGGAGCCGCAGTTGGTGCAGTAGCAGGTATTTTGTTGGCACCCAAGTCCGGCAAGGAAACCCGTGAGGATATCAAGATGAAGACTGGCGAAATTGCGACAAAGGTTAAAGAGACGACCAACCGTGCAGTTAGTGCGGTAAAGGAAAAGATTGCTAAGCCAGCCAAGGAAGAGGAAGTAGAAACTGTACAGGTAGAAACTGTAGAGGAGTAATGGTAGTATAAGGAAAGGTTGGTGACGTAAATGGATAATGAGATTACTTTTACCTTGAGAGGACTGTTAGTCGGTACACTTCTGATATTATCGATAATTGCGGTTGTTTTTCTCATAGTTTTGATTCTGAAACTTATAAAGACAATCAGCAAGGTAAACAGAATATTGGATGAACAGGAAGATGCCATAAACGAGACTTTGGAGGAAATGCCAAAGATTGCAAAGAATGCATCTGAAACACTGGAGAACATTAGGGATATATCAGATGTTGCAAATGATGTCGTATCTGATGTAGGAGGAATTGTAGGTACGTTTACGTCACCAGAGGGACCGGCTGGCGTTGTAACAGCCGTAGCCAGTGCGGTCGTTAGTGTGATACAGATAATAAGAGAGTTTTTCGATAAGGATAAATAACGTATCTTGCAAAAATCAAGAATGATAAAGGTTGCAACATATGGGTATGGGTCCCTTGTTGTAACCTTTTGTAATATAAGGAAAGATGGAGTGAACATATGCCAATTAAAATACCCGACAATCTACCCGCAAAAAAGATTTTGACAAAAGAACATATATTTGTATTGGACGAGCAGATGGCTTTAAGACAGGATATAAGGCCTTTGAGGATCCTTATACTTAATCTGATGCCTACAAAGATTGTTACTGAGACTCAGCTGCTTAGGATGCTCAGCAACACTCCTTTGCAGACAGAAGTATCGTTCATACATCCGGCATCCCATACGTCCAAGAACACGCCTCCGGAGCACCTCGCTACATTCTACAGTACTTTAGACGAAATCAGGGATGAAAAGTACGACGGCATGATAATTACAGGCGCTCCTGTCGAGCTGCTGCCTTTTGAGGATGTGAATTATTGGGAGGAGCTTTGTGCGATAATGGATTGGACCACATCAAATGTCACAACTACTTTACATATATGCTGGGCAGCACAAGCGGGCATGTATTATCATTTTGGCATACCCAAATATCCCCTTGAAAAGAAGTTGTCCGGGGTATTTGAACACGAGCCTCACAAGAAGTCATCCAGGCTTTTAAGGGGATTTGACGATACTTTTTATGTGCCGCACTCAAGATATACTGAAACAAGAATAAGTGACGTGGAGAAAGTGTCGGAAATAGACATACTCGTTACAAGCAAGGAAGCAGGACTTTGCATATGCGCATCCAAGGACAGACGCCAGATATTCATGACCGGGCATTTGGAATACGACAGGGATACATTAAAACTAGAGTATGAAAGAGATCTTGCCAAAGGTTTGAATCCTGATATACCTAAAAACTATTTTCCGAATGATGATCCGACACAGAGGCCATATCATCAATGGAAAAGCCATGCTTACCTGATGTATGCAAACTGGCTCAACTATTATGTATATCAGGCAACTCCTTATGATTTGAGCAATATTACAAAAGCGTTTGTGCCTGAAAGAAAAGGTGAGCCGGAATAAGCTCTATTTCAAATTGTTTATATATGAGTTAATAGCGTAGGAAATGAAATACTCGACAAGACCAGTAAAGAATGCTTTGCCTGAAACGGCAAAGTATTCTATTGGTTTTACAATAAGGTTCCATGGGTAGCTTCCATCATACATGCTTATCATAAAATTATAATCCTTTTGGGCAAGAATGTATAATAATATGAACAAAATGGGAGACAACATAAATATTATTGATGTTACAAGCGACAAATATCGGACAATATAAAGAT
>JAAYLF010000030.1 GCA_012522035.1 Clostridiaceae bacterium | reverse complement strand
GTTGTGAATATTGCCCTTATGTCAGCGTTATTAAGAATCAGGTTGATATCATTGGGTTTGGGGTTCTTGATTGTATTGTCACAGCTTCCTTTTATTTCTGTCTCTTTTACCACATCCCAAACAGCAATGCGGTTTTTTAACAGCATTTCAATCTTTTTTTCTATGGTATCAGGAAATTCGCAATTGAGAATGGAAGATAGAACTCTCCAGAACCTGTTTTGTGGATGGGTGTAGTAAAAGCCGTATTGCCTTGATGCGGTGGAAGGAACAGTGCCTAAAATCAAAACCTTGGAATCTTTATTAAAAACGGGCTCGTAAGGATGACGAACGAACCCGAATTTGATTTTTTCCATATTAGCTTTTTACCAGTGAGAGGAGTGCTGATTTTGGCTTTGCTCCAACCGCGACATTCACAACCTCGCCGTTTTTAAACACCATGATTGTAGGGATGCTCATTATGTTGTAAGTTGATGCAAGTTCAGGCTCGTCATCAACGTTAACTTTGCCAACCTTGATTCCTGTTTCCTCTGCTGCTATTTCTTCAATGATGGGGGAAATCATTCTGCATGGACCGCACCAGCTAGCCCAGAAATCCACCAATACAGGTACGTCTGAATTCAATACCTCTTCTTCGAAATTATCCTTTGTCAATGTTATTACACTCATGTTAATCCTCCTTTACATTTATTGGCTACATTTGGTTGCTTTATTATATTATTTCTTGTTCAGGATATATTATAACATAAAAAGTGCTGATATCTGTAACAATATCACACAATTAATTTGTTGTTTTTTGTGTGGAAATAGGGTATTATTCTAGCTGTATCATTATATTTGAAAGGCGTGATGTTAGAGTTGGCAAAAAAGTTGGCATTGTATGGGTTCAATAACCTGACCAAGACTCTTAGCTTCAATATCTATGATGTAAGCTATGCAAAAACGGAAAGGGAGCAAAGAGATTATATCGCATACATTGATGAACAGTATAACTCGGAAAGGCTGACATCAATTCTGTGCAACGTTACTGAACTTATAGGTGCACACATACTCAACATATCAAAACAGGATTATGACCCACAAGGTGCTTCTGTAAACATATTGATTGCAGAAGGAGCCTTGTCAGAATCACAAGTTGATGAAACGTGCAATTTAGGAAAAGGAATAATAGGGTACAAGGAAACCATTCACGCACATTTGGATAAAAGCCATGTTACAGTGCACACATATCCTGAAGCCCATCCTGACAATGCAATATCTACCTTCAGGGTTGATATTGATGTGTCAACCTGCGGAAGAGTATCTCCGCTAAAAGCCTTGAACTACCTCATTGAGAGCTTTGACTCCGATATTATAACAATAGATTACAGGGTTCGCGGCTTCACAAGGGATCTGGAAGGTAAAAAATATTATATAGATCACGACATAAAATCCATCCAGGACTATATAGACAAGGAAACCTTGAAAAAGTATGATGTTGTTGATGTAAACGTTTATCAGGCAAATATCTTTCATACTAAAATGCTGATTAAGGAAATAGATTTACAAAATTATTTGTTTAACAAGGATGTATATGAATTGCCTCCAAAGCAAAGACTTGAAATAACGGATAGATTGAGAAAAGAAATGATTGAAATTTTCAGTGGTATGACCATATACCAGAATTAATCTTTGGAGAGAGGCAAAATGGATCAGAATAGAGCACCACTATTTGAAGCAGTAAAGAGCCACAAGGTGGAAAGGGTAGTTGCATTCGATGTACCCGGGCATAAGGGCGGACGAGGCAATCCTGAACTTGCAGAGTTTCTGGGTGAGAATTGTCTTAGAGTCGATTACAACTCAAGAAAACCCCTTGACAACCTGATTCACCCGTCTTCCGTTATTAAGGAGGCTCAAAAACTGTGCGCGGAAGCTTTTTCTGCCAGCGAAGCATTTTTCATGGTGAACGGTACTTCGTCTGCCGTACAGACGATGATAATGTCCACCTGCAAGGCAGGAGACAAGATAATAATACCGAGAAATGTGCACAGGAGTGCGATAAATGCTCTTGTGGTAATCGGTGCAAAACCAATATATATAAATCCGGGTATTAGTACAAAGCTGGGCATTCCTTTGGGCATGGCCGTTGCAGATGTCAAGAAAGCGCTGGACGAGCACCCGGATGCAAAAGCGGTGTTTGTGAACAATCCCACATATTACGGTATTTGCTCGAATCTTAAGGAAATTGTAAGACTGGCAAAGGACAAGGGTGTAAAAGTACTGGTGGATGAGGCTCACGGAACCCATTTCTATTTTGGCGATGACATGCCTGTATCCGCAATGGCTGTAGGTGCTGACATGGCTGCAGTCAGCATGCACAAAACAGGTGGTTCTTTGACACAAAGCTCGCTCCTCTTGTGCGGACCTGACGTGGATGCGGATTATGTAAGACAGGTTTTGAATCTTACTCAAACCACCAGCGGATCCTATCTTCTTATGATGTCTCTTGATGTAGCCAGAAGAAATCTTGCCTTAAGAGGCAGGGAAATGATAGCCAAAACTGTGGAATATGCAGATTATGCAAGGAAGGAAATAGATCAGATTGGAGGCTCTTATACCTTTTCAAGCGATCTTGTAAATGGTGATACCGTATACGCCTATGACAACACAAAGCTGACAGTACACACTAGAAACATAGGGCTTGCAGGTATTGAAGTACTCAACATATTGAGAGATGAATACGGAATACAGTTGGAATTTGGCGACATGGGTAACATTCTTGCAATTATATCTGCAGGGGACAGGTATCAGGACATAGAAAGGCTCATATCGGCACTGTCTGAGATAAAAAGGGTATATGCAAAAGAATCTGAAGAGGTGTTTGACTACGACTATATGGTTCCCGATGTGAGGATAACACCACAGGAAGCATTTTATGCAAAGAAAGTCACGCTTCCTATTGAGGAAAGTGTGGGCAGGATATGCTCTGAATTCATAATGACATATCCGCCTGGAATTCCTATTCTGGCGCCGGGCGAACTCATTACCAGGGAGATACTTGAGTATATTGCCTATGCAAAGGAAAAGGGAGCGCTTTTGACAGGAACGCAGGATATGACAGTTGAGACAATAAATGTTGTGGAGGGATTATGATGGAACTATGGTACACTGAAGAGCATACTGACTATGCAAAGTTTTCGATAAAGATTAAGAAGCAGCTTGAGAGTGCGAAAAGTGAGTTTCAGGATATTGCTGTTTTTGATACTTATGAATTTGGGAAAATACTTGTGCTTGACGGACTTCTCATGCTTACTGAAAGGGATGAGTTTGTTTACCATGAAATGATAACCCATGTAGCTATGGCGGTTAATCCCAAGATCAAGGATGTGCTGGTAATAGGTGCAGGGGATGGCGGAACAGTAAGGGAGCTTGCCAGGTATGATCATATTGAAAGAATAGACATGGTGGAGATAGACAAGATGGTGGTTGATGTTTGCAAAAAGCACATACCCCAGACTGCCTGCTCTTTTGATGACAAAAGGGTTAATCTGTTTTTTGAGGACGGAGTCAAATATGTAAGAAGAGTGGTTAATGAATACGACTTGATAATTGTCGACTCCACAGATCCTTTTGGACCGGGAGAGGCCTTGTTTACAAAAGAGTTTTACGGAAACTGCTTTAAAGCATTGAAAGAGGACGGCATTCTTGTTAACCAGCATGAAAGCCCGTATTATGAAGGCGACAGAGAAGCAATGCAGAGATCTCACAGGCTTATAAAATCCATATTCCCGATAAGCAAGGTTTACCAGGCCCACATCCCCACATATCCTTCGGGACATTGGTGTTTTGGATTTGCTTCCCGATCCCTGGATCCAATCAGGGATTTGAAGGCGGAGGAATGGAGAAAGTTCAATCTCGAAACGAAATACTACAACACCGATCTCCATGTAGGTGCTTTTTATCTTCCTACTTATGTAAAGGAGCTGCTTGAAAAATGCTAGAGATGAACATACACACCTTCATCGGAGCGGATAAAGGATATAATGAAAGTGATATTTGCATATACGGGTGTCCGTTCGATGGAACCACATCCTACAGACCAGGGGCAAGATTTGCCCCTTCTTCTATAAGAAATGAAAGTTATGGAATAGAGACCTATAGTCCATATCAGGATTTGGATTTGACGGATTTCAATATCTATGATGGAGGAGACCTGGAAATTCCCATTGGCAATACACAGAAGGTATTGGAAATTACTAAAACTTATGCTCTTGGGATTCTAAAGGACAAAAAACTCCCCTTCCTTGTAGGTGGAGAGCATTTGGTAACCCTTGCCCAGGTCAGGGCTTGTACAGAGATATTTCCTGATTTGCATATCATCCACTTTGATGCCCACTGCGATTTAAGGAATGAGTATATGGGGGAAAAGCTTTCCCATGCAACTGTCATGAGAAGGTGTTTTGAACTGGTTGGGGAAAACAGAATCTTTCAGTTCGGCATTAGAAGCGGGGCGAAAGAGGAATTTGAGTTTGCGACAAGCAGAGTGTACATTAACAAGTTTGACTTAAACACTCTAGATGATGTTGTTGAGAAGTTGAAAGGCAAAAATGTATACTTTTCCGTAGATTTGGATGTGCTTAATCCGTCGGAGATGCCAGGAACAGGCACCCCTGAAGCAGGAGGCATTTCCTTTAAAGAACTTCTGGATGGCATTTTGAAAGTGGGCAAACTAAATGTTGTTGCAGTGGATGTCTGCGAGCTGGCACCTCCGTACGATGCCAGCGGAATATCCACATCTCTTGCATGCAAGCTTGTGAGAGAGATGCTTTTGGCACTGAAACCTAAGCAATAATATTTGGCTGATATTCTTTCAAAATCTCTGCCATTTTCGTAATTTCATCAGGTGAATACGGCTTTGCATTGATTTTATCCGCGTCTTTTTCCAGGAACTTCTTAGGCTTTACATATTTGTTCAAAACATATTTGGGAAGAATGGGAAGTTCCTTTGCCATGGTTGTCAAGTCTTCCAAGGTCAACTGAGGTATGACTGTGGTTCTTGCCTCAAAGTCCACATTGCTTTCAAGCAATAGGTTTATTGTTTCCAATACTTTTGTACCAGGAAAGCTGCAAATCTCTTCATATCTGTCTTGAGGTGCCTTGTAATCTACTGCAAAATAGTCGCACAAGTTTTCTTCAAGCACATTTTTCACCACATCAGGTCTGCTGCCGTTTGTGTCCAGTTTTATCTTGTATCCCAGGGCTTTGACCTTTGACATGAAAGGAACAAGGTCTTTCTGAAGGGTTGGTTCTCCGCCTGTGATTACAACCCCTTCAAGAAGACCCTTTCGTTTCTCGAGAAAGGAAAATACTTCCTCCTCACTGACAAGGAAACCGGAACCTTTGATAAGGTCCCGGTTGTGACAATAAAAACAATCAAAATTACATCTGGATGTAAAAAGTATGCAGGATAATGTCTTTGGAAAGTCAATAAGCGAACTCTTTACAATACCCTCTATTAACATAGTACCTCTTCCTTGATAACGTATTTGATTCTGTCCTTGTACTCTTCCTTCTTGCCCTTGTTGAAGTTCTGTACAGGTCTTAGGTATCCCACAACTCTTGTATAGACTTCGGCAGGACGGCTGCAGATTGGGCAGTTGAAGTGTTCGCCAGGAATGTATCCATGGTCGTTGCATACTGAGAAGGTCGGGGTAAGGGAGACATATGGGAGTTTGTAGTTGGTAAATATTTTTCTAATCAAAGTCTTTGCTGTTTCCGTATCCCTTATTTCCTCACCCAGATAGAAGTGCAGAGCCGTACCTCCGGTATATAGGGATTGCAGTTCGTCCTGCAGATCCAAGGTTTCAAAAATGTCATCCGTGAACCCTACAGGCAAATGCGAGGAGTTGGTATAATAGGGCACATTGGTACCTTGAGTTATGATATCCTTGTATTTCTCCTTGTCCAGTTTTGCTAGACGGTAGCTTGTACCTTCTGCCGGAGTTGCCTCAAGGTTGTAGTAGTGGCCGGTTTCCTCCTGGATTTCCTTAATCAAATCCCTCATATACCTTAGTGTTTCTATGGCAAAACGCTGTCCTTCAGGTGTGGTTATGTCATTATCAGGACCAAGCAGGTTCATGCACGCCTCATTCATACCTATGATGCCGATGGTGTTAAAGTGGTTATACCAGTAGCTTCCTGTCTTGTTGTACACATCCTTGAGATAGAAGGCTGAATAAGGATAAAGCCCTTTATGGGTTTGGTCCTCAATAATCTTTCTCTTAATCTCAAGACTGTTCTTTGCCAGATTTACAAGGTGCCAAAGTCTGGTCCTGAATTCGGATTCGGACTTTGAGATGTATGCAAGCCTTGGCAGATTTATGGTTACAACTCCAATGGAGCCTGTTAGTGGGTTGGAGCCAAACAATCCTCCGCCTCTCTTTCTCAATTCGGAGGTGTCAAGCCTGAGTCTGCAGCACATGGACAGAGCATCCTCGGGAGACAGGTCGGAATTGATATAGTTGGAGAAGTAGGGGATACCGTACTTGCAGGTAATTTCCATGAATTTCTCCACTACAGGGCTGTCCCAGTCAAAATCCTTGGTAACATTTATGGTTGGTATCGGGAAAGTGAATACTCTTCCTTTTGCATCGCCTTCCATCATAACTTCGCAGAAGGCTGTGTTGAACATATCCATTTCCTTCTGAAATTCTCCGTAGGT
>JAAYLF010000281.1 GCA_012522035.1 Clostridiaceae bacterium | reverse complement strand
GGCTTAATCCAATAAACGGTGAGCGATTCATTGCTACCACGTTTACTGCAATCATCAGCAGATTGGAATAAATAAGGACATCAGCACAGGACTTTATGCGTTCGGTCTTGGGGGTAAAAGCTCTAAGGAAAAATCCCCATGCCGCCACTGAACAGCCGCTAAAGTATGCACTAAAAATCAATCCTCCCAGCCACAGAAAAGAGGGAGTAAAGAAGAAGGGTACGGTAGCAGCAAGACAAACACCCATGCCAGCGAGCATCATGTTTTTGGCAGATTTCAGAGTTCTGATAAACAGACCACAGGTGAGAAGTCCAAGAAAATGAGCAATCATGGAAGCCAATACGTAAGTAGAGCCGTTAACCCCATGCCTTTCCAGCAGGATATAAAGTATCTGTCCCTCAAACAGAAAAGACAGCAGATACGCAAAGGAAAATGAAAATGCCGCAATGGAAAGCCTGCGGGGATTCAATAATTTATGTCCGTTCATATAATAATCTCCATCTCAACGAAGGTTAGTTCTAATTATACATTTGCAAAAATCATTCGTCAATAAGCAAGCTTTCTTTGCGTTTCTGCAGGTATAACAGACATTGCATATTGCCAATTATCCCTCCAACATGTTCTTGCATACTAAAGTTAATTCCGATATGCCACCTCTCTTCCAAAAAAAAAGCACATCTTCTCCAACTTTAGGTCTGACACTTTCATCAAAACTATTGCTTAGTTTTGCAGGAATTGTCCAAAATCATAAAAAATCCGTCTTTTATCTTTATCTTGCGATATGAAGGAAACTCCAACTCCATCTGCTTTATTTCCTCTTCATCTTTGTCATATTCTCTATATACAGATCTTTCCACATACTTACCTCTAACAGAACAAAACACTTCCTCATCAAGCGGAAGACACATAAAAGCATCAAAGTTTCTGCCTTCTGAATCCGTAATGCCAAACTTGTCACAAGTGACAAAGCCTACCTTGGGGTAGTAGGTAGGTTCGCCAACAATAACAACTCCTGAATAACCAGCCTCTTTGTTAATCAACTGGTGTTTCACGCCTGATAATCAATTTGCTCATTATCTAACCTCCGATTTCACCCAATGCTTCTCTGATATGAGTTGCCACTTCTTAGTGCCTGAAAACAAACAAGTCACTCTACACAAATATTGCATAGAATGACTTGTAAAGGTCAAATCATCATTTCAGCCTATTTCTTGTATCCACATTTTGGGCATACACCGTTCTCGTTCAATGTGACTCCGCACAACGGACAGCGATCTAATTTCTTATTAGGCTCGTACTCTTCTGTAGCCCCATTTACTCCACTCGTAAATGTAATCTTCACGATGTTCAGCTTGTCCTTAAGAAGGTCATATACGATTTTAATCATCCCTTCTACTGTCATCGTTTCTTTTGTGACTTCCAAACGACACTCCGGATATGCAGTAGCAAGCTCCGTCTTAAAGGCAGGTCCTTTTTGCATGTTGTTTGGTGCACCATCCTTAATACCTTGTGCTTCATAAACACTGAGAATCGCAGGGAGCAACGGATCATCTTCTCTTAAAACCAACGCATGGTCGAAGTTCTGTAAGACTTCCCAAGCAATTTTATTGATTTCATTGCATGGATACACCATGTTGACACCCATGTTTACAGTATCTTCAACCTCAATCGTCAGTATTCCCGTATGTCCGTGCAAATACTGTGCCTCGCCCTTGAACCCATAGAATCTGTGTGCATATTGCAGTTCTAATGTTGTGAAACTTCTCATACAATTAATGCTAAGCTAAATGTACCATTTCTAATAGTAATATACAAACACCCTGGAAAATTTTTTCTAACTACACCTTTTTAAATCAATATTGATGACATGTTCTGCCCACAATGAAATTGCTGCATTTGATCTTTCTGTGATTGCTTTATGGTAAAGCTGGTATCCAGCCTTATCGTAATCTCTCAAATACGAAATGGATCTTTTGCTTCCGAAGTAAAACAAATCTCGCAGCTGAAAATAATCGGCAAGGCTTTCAGATAGAAATGCAACTGCCCTGTAGTTTCCTTCATCATCGTTCTTTTCTGCTCTACGCATCGTCTTTTTTATCCAGGAAATGATAAACTGTTTTTCTTCCATTGAAGTAATGGAATGGTCTTTCACATACTCCTGAACTCTCGTCTTTAAGTTTTCAGCAATGTATTCTGTATCCAAAACAATATCCCCGTTAAAAACTGCGATAAATTCGTCAATATTCTTGCTCTGGATTTCCTTTTTGGTATATATAAAGCAGTCAAGCTGGATGCCGTTGATAACAGAATCATCATGCTTTCTGCTTTTTTCCTCTACTATGATCATACAGTCGAAATCACTGTATTCGTCATTTGTGCCGGACGCATAGGACCCATATACAACTATTGCCAGCGGGTTATATTCTTTTTTTAAATATTCAATAATCTTATACATTTACTCTAACTCCTAATATATTTTATCTCTATATATTTTTCATTTAAAAATGAATAGCAATTGTTTAAGTTGCATCAAAACCCTGCAATTAAGTACCACATTATGATTTTAAGTAGAATCCTGATAGTACTCATGTTTAATCTCCATTTCTGCGTATCTTATTTCCCAGAACAATGGTATAATGATTATTCCAAGGCAGCCAACCCATTAAACAACAATTACATATTTTCACCAGGATGGTCTATTCGGGACAATATGAGACCAATTAATACGATTGGCAGGATAAAACTCCAACTTCATGGATGCTCACTTCATGGCGTTAAAGGCGTTTTCAATACCTTGTTTTTCCCCTTTTATTCTTTGACATTGATGTCTCTACT
>JAAYLF010000280.1 GCA_012522035.1 Clostridiaceae bacterium | reverse complement strand
TGGTTAGAGCATGCAACGAATGAGGATGAGTAGCAACTAAGTGAAGCCGTAGCATGACGACTGTTGTCATGCTACGGCTTGTAAAATCTAGAGATTCTTTGCAAAGATGCCAATTTGCTTGTCCATGTTTGCAATATGTCTCGTTAGCCAAGTGACAACGAATTGATTTGCTTTGATTACCAGTACAATATTTCCACCGGACTCCTGATATTCTTCTTTTAATTTTGCAAGCTCCTCGATAAACCTTCTATGAGCTTCTTTTTGTTGTGGAAGTCCAGGGTAATTGATTTTTATCATATAAGCCTCTTCATCGCTAAAATGCTTCTTGGTGTAGTCATCAAGGAAATCAAACATCTCCGCGATTACCTCTTTTGCTTTTCCCTGTTTCCCTGCTTCAAAAAGGTCATTGGCTTTTTCAAATATTGATTTGTGCTGATCATCGATCATTTCTACTCCGACTGACAGGTTTGGGGTCCATTTGACTGCCATAATACTGCTCCTTTCAAAAAAAGTGTTGTAGTATGAGTTACAGAAAACTGCAAAAAGGAAATCTGTGTCTGTCCTGTATTTCCTGCTAAAGTATGAGCCATTTTAGAATTTTCATAATCCAGCATTATTTCGGTTCCAAAGACTATCTGGAAAGATATGGAAAACCTCAAAATGGCGTACCCTAATTATATCAAAGAGTCTTTCTTCGATAAAGGGACGAAATGCTCAGAAATGTAGAGAACAAGGAAGGCTTGATGTGAAGAGTGTTGTACTTGCTCTTAATTCTTCAATCTTCAGTTGTTCACACAGGGATGATTAGTGTGGATGAAGTTGAGCTGAAAAAAGGGCGACAATATTCTGGAGGTCGTTGTCTCGGGTACCAATCCTGCAAGTACAGGAAACAGGTTTACATTTGGACTTGAACATATAAAGCTTTAAGAAGGGAACATGATGAAAAAAGACACTTGACGGTTATACAGGCGGGATAAAGGATTGGTTATGAGTGGTTTGATTTGATAGGTGAGGCGTGCCGATGACAATTCACTGGAACCATGAAAACAGTTCAGCTGCTAAAGAATTTCTTATTCACTTGTCAAGGAAAAGCGTTTAACTTGCAGGAGGATAATGAACAAACAATATGGTGTACAGGTGAGGTAAAATATGAACTAGGAGATTTAAGCGAGCTTCACAGAGTAAGTAATATACAAGAGAGAAATCCTTTTACAAGTGTCAGGGCGGAGAGCCATAAGATTGGTAATCTTGCTACGGAGATAATAATTAACTTGGTTAATCAACAGAAGCCGCTCCAGCAAAAGGTAGTCTTGCAGTGTAGTCTTGTCGTTCGACAAACATCAGGCTATAGGAGGAAGTGAACTGCGTTAAGGTTCTTTCTTTTAGGGGTGTGCATTAGAGATATGTGAAACGTTTGACATGATGCTCCTAGAAGAATGAACCGGTGTGTGAAATATGTTTCAAGTCCGGTGCTTTATGTGCAAGTCAAGACGTCTGTGTATTGCCTCTCATAGAAAACCGGTGTGGGGGATTATGGATAGGTTGAAAGTCCAATAATCAGTCAAATGAAACCAACATTC
>JAAYLF010000279.1 GCA_012522035.1 Clostridiaceae bacterium | reverse complement strand
ATCCTGGGCAAACCAAAAGACAAACAGGATGCTTTCAGCATGCTCAGGCAGTTGTCAGCAAAAACACACAAAGTCATGACAGGGGTATGCATTATGACAGAGAACAGAATGGAATCCTTTTGCGACGTCTCAGAAGTCACTTTTTACCCCTTGACGGATGAAGAGATAGAAAAATATATTGCAACAGGCGAACCCATGGACAAGGCAGGTGCCTATGGTATCCAAGGACAAGGCGCCCTGCTTGTAAAACACATTAATGGAGACTTCTACTCCATCATGGGTCTTCCCATTGCAAGAATAAATCAGATTCTACGTACTTTCATTACTGGCTGAAAGTCACCTTTTCCACATCATACATGGAAGACAGTATAATCCAGTTGGCTGCGTTAAAGTTGTTAATGGTCCAGTAGCTAACCCCTCCAAGACCGTACTCGTTAACCAGCCTTAGTCTTGCCTGTATGCTTCTTGCATCGTCAAACCACACTTCATGTCTTCTTCCCTGCGAATCAGTGTAGTTGAAGTAAGGAGCCATTGCAACAGGATCAAATTTTATCTCCGACCCGTTGTTCATTGCCAGATTAACAGCAGCAACATTGGACAAAGATCTTGCTGCAGATTCTTCCATATAAGGCAGCGTCCAATCATATCCATAATTGGGCATGCCCATTAGTATTTTCTCAGGCGGGATAACAGTTACCGCATAATCCAGTACTCTCCTAACCTGATCAATAGGCGCAACAGCTCTGGGCGGACTATATGTGTAGCCCCATTCGTAAGTCATTAGAATTATATGATCCGCATATTGACCATGAAATTCATAGTCATGTGCTTCATACAACAAGCCTTGTTGGCTGCCACTTATCTTTGGCGCCAGGGCTGTAGAAACCGTATATCCCATGGGATGCAGGGTTTCTGTCATTCTTCTTAGGAAATTGTTGTAATCCTGCCTGTTCTCCGGATATATGTATTCAAAATCAATATCAAGACCGTAGTATCCTGTACTTAGCTCATTTATGACATTTTGAACAAGATTATCCTGCACTGCCATATCCGTCAATACTATTCTTGCCAGGTCGCTGTCAAAACTTGCCCCTTCCGCTATATTGGTAATTACCAGCAAAGGGCCAACCGACTGCCCTCTTGCTGCGGATATCAAAGGCGTGTCATTAATGGAAGCCAAACTTCCATCAGGTCTTACCTCATGGCTGAATATGCTTAGATACGTAAGATATGGCAAGGTGTTGTTAAGCGTGTTTGTATTGATATTGGTAAATGCATATCCGTTAACTTCAATTGAGCCGAGTTTCTGCTGTCCGATAGGAATGATTATTACCTGCCCCGGCCTTATCTGTGCAGGATTTTCAATATTCGGATTTGCATCCAGAATACTCTCAACAGAAACTCCATACAATCTTGAAATACGATACAGAGACTGCCCTGGTGTTACCGTATGCCTGATATTCTCTGTTCTTATAACCAAAGCCTGGCCTATCATTATCAAGCCAGGGTTTTCGAGCTGATTATCATCAATAATTTGCTGAATAGGAACTCCATACCTTTTGGATATTGAAAAAACACTGTCTCCTCGCTGCACTACATGTATTATCATACACATCATCTCTCCACCATACTTACTTGTATTTTATGCATACCCTTTTATTTCTGTGAAATGCATATTCTTTTTGTCGTCAGACAAAATATATTAAAGGAGTGATATATTATGAAAAGAAAATCAAAAGGACGCCCTATTGAAAAACATAATAACGCTGCTTGGGCAAATATTGAAAAGACAAAGAACCAATCAGGTGTGTCTATACCATCAGAAGAGCAAGTATTAAATGCAAAACAATACGTTGATGAAAACAAGAAATAAAAAGGAGCTGTCACGATTCTTTGTGACAGCTCTCTTTCTTACTTCAACTTCTTGTACCTTTCCAATCTTTCATTTGCATACTTCTCGGATAATTCATACAATTTCTTTGACGCTTCAGGGAATACATTTGCCAGCTGGGTATATCGTATTTCACTCTGCAGAAAATCCTGATACGACTCTTTCGGATCTCTGGAATCCAGTATGAATGGATTCTTGCCTTCTTCCTTGAGTCTTGGATCATATCTGTAAAGGTGCCAGTAACCAGCTTCCACAGCCCTCTTTTCCTGCCTTATGGACGTACCCATTCCGGTCTTTATTCCATGACTTATACATGGAGCATAAGCAATAATCAGCGAAGGACCATTGTAGCTTTCGGCTTCCAATATTGTTTTCAGTGTGTGGTTCATATTTGCACCCATGGAAATCTGCGCAACATACACATCTCCATAGGATATTGCCATAAAGCCCAAATCCTTCTTTCTTGTCTTTTTACCGCCAGCGGCAAATTTGGCTACTGCTGAAGCAGGCGTTGATTTTGATGCCTGGCCACCTGTATTGGAATATATCTCAGTATCCAAAACCAGGATATTGACATCAGCTCCTGATGCAAGGACATGGTCAAGTCCGCCATAACCAATATCGTATGCCCAACCATCGCCACCAATAATCCATACGGATTTTTTAACCAGATAATCCTCATCCTTCTTTATTTCTGCCGCCAGCCGGTTCTCGAGAACCTTGGGATTCCTGTTAAAATATTCTTTTATCTTCCTGGCGATTGACAGTGTGGAATTGCCATCATCCCTGTTCTTTATCCATTCTTCAAACAAAGTTCTTAAATCATCAGGAATGTTTTCCTGCTTTGCTGTTTGCATAAGCCTGTATAATCTTTCTCGCTTTTGTGCTATGGCAAGATACATGCCAAATCCAAACTCTGCATTATCCTCAAACAGAGAATTTGCCCATGCCGGACCCCGGCCTTCAGCATCCTTGGAATAGGACATGGAAGGTGCGCTTGCTCCCCATATGGAAGAGCATCCTGTAGCATTTGCAATGAGCATGCGATTACCAAACAACTGCGTTACCAGACGTACATAGGGTGTTTCTCCACAGCCGGGACACGCTCCACTAAACTCAAGATACGGCACCATGTACTGACTTCCTTTTATTGTATTGACAGGGAAAATTGGTTCTTTTGGTTTTACAGACACTGCATACTCCCAATTTTCATTGTACTCCTCCAGTAAGGATTCCATTGGTTTCATAACCAGAGCCTTGTCTTTTGGAGGACATATGTCAGCACAATTACCGCATCCAGTGCAGTCTAGAGGACTTACCTGGACTCTAAGATAGTATTTGTCACCCTTCGATTCAACTTCACGGGTCTTGAAAGACAGCGGCGCTCTCTTCTTTTCTTCATCATCCAGTAAAAAAAGCCTGATGGTTGCATGCGGGCAGACAAACGAACACATGCCGCATTCAATGCAATTCTCCTTTATCCATTGAGGTATCAGCACTGCAATGCCGCGTTTTTCGTACTTTGTTGTTCCAGAAGGAAAGGAACCATCCTCCATTCCCAAAAACGCACTGACGAGAAGTTCATCTCCTTCATGCCTTGCCATCGGGATTTGTATTCTATCCACAAAATCGTTGCCAAACCTAACCTCTCTCTTCTTGACATCAATACTGCTCCAGGACTTTGGTACATTAACCTTGACCAATCCCTCTAGGGCATTGTCTACTGCCATATAGTTCATCTCAACTATCTTTTGGCCCTTTTTGCCATACGCATGTTCAATTGATTCTTTCAGCAATTTTACCGCATCTTCTATCGGGATGATGTTTATCAGCTTGAAAAAGATTGTTTGCATGATCATGTTTATTCTGTTTCCAAGCCCGATTTCTCCGGCAATACTTATTGCGTCAACAATATAGAAGGAGATGTTTTTTGATGCAATTTCCCTTTTCATGCTGTCAGGAAGGAATTTTTCAAGCTCTTCTTCTTTCCAGTCACAGTTAAGGACAAATATGCCATTTTCCTTTATGCCTTTGAGCACATCTATATGGTTAACAAAAGACTTGTTATGGCATGCTATATAATCTGCCGAGTACACCAAATATGGCGATTTAATTGGTTTCTTTGAGAATCTTAGATGTGATACCGTGCTTCCACCTGATTTTTTACTGTCGTATGAGAAATATGCTTGAACATGATAGTCAGTATTATCT
>JAAYLF010000278.1 GCA_012522035.1 Clostridiaceae bacterium | reverse complement strand
TTATAACATTATTAAAATACATCTTTCAACATAATATTTTGAAATCTTTAAGCAGTATAATAAAAGGAGAGTTTTGTCAGAACCATTTGGCTCAACAAGGCCGTAGAGACCTATCTGTTAACATTAACAAAATATGCTATAATAAAAATGAATAGAATATAGTTTTGAAAGAGGATAAAATGCAGCCAACAGACAGACTGACATATGTGGTAAGTGAAAAGGATGAAGGAAAGAAAATCAGCAGAATATTGAAGGATAGAACGAAGCTTTCTTCCGGAATGATACGGGTTGTGAAGTATAACGAAGGGGTTTTGTTGAATGGTGAAAATGTACGTGTTAATCATTTGGTTAAATGCGGAGATGTAATCACCGTCTTGTTAAACTGCAGACAGGATGAAACAGACATAATTCCGACAAACATGCCCATTGATATCCTGTATGAAGATGATGCAATGCTTGTATGCAACAAACCCCCTTACATGGTATCCCACCCTGTAAGGAATCATCTTGACGACACTTTGTTGAACGCAGTTGTGTACAGAATGAACGAAGAAGGTAAAAAGCATGGAATACACTTGGTTACCCGCCTTGACAAGGATACTTCAGGCATAGTTATTATAGCAAAAAACCCCTACGTTCAGGAACAAATGAAACTTCAAGGTGAAAGAAAGGTATTTGTAAAAAAGTATTTGGGTATAACGGAGGGACAACCTGTTTGTGATTCAGGATTAATAGATGCACCGATTGCAAGAAAGGAAGAAATTTCAATGGAAAGAACAGTTCATGAAGAAGGCTATGCTTCGGTTACAGAATACAAGGTAATTGAAAGATATGAAAACCATGCACTTGTTGAGTTTAGACCAATAACAGGCAGAACACACCAGATTCGTGTGCACTGCCTGTATGAAAACTTTCCTCTGCTTGGTGATGCCTTGTATAATAAGCCCTGTTCATTTATGGAGAGACAAGCACTTCATGCCTACAAGGTGAAATTCATACACCCCGTCATTAACATGCCCATGGAGATTCAGGCACCTCTGCCAAAAGACATGGCAGATGCATTAGATATGACTAAAGGCTGTAAACCTCGGAATCATCAAGAACCCTGATGTTTCTTGATCTGAGGAGTGCTGTTGCCTTGTCTATATCCTCTACTTTAAGAACAACCAACGCCTTGTTCTCCGTTTTGCCTGTAAATGCATAAATGTATTCGATTGTTATGTCCTCATCGGTTAATACTTCAAGCGCCTTTGCCAGTGCACCTGGATTGTCGTCTATTGCTATGGCAATTACATTTGAAATACTGACCGTATATCCATTTTCCTTCAAGACCTTCTCTGCCAGATCAGGATTGTTGACAATAAGTCTTAGAATTCCAAAATGAGCAGTATCTGCAATGGACAAAGCTGATATGTCTACATTATTGTCTCCCAATACTTTTGTAACATCGGACAGCCTGCCTGCCTTGTTCTCCAAAAATACGGAAATCTGTCTTACCCCCATAACCAAGCCCCCTTACATCTTTCTCTTGTCAATGACTCTCTTGGCTTTTCCTTCGCTTCTGGCCAAGGTTTTGGGCTCAACGAGCCTTACTCTAACATTAAGTCCAAGAACCGAATCAAGCTTTGACTTGATTCTATGCTCCAAACTCTCAATATACTTAACCGAGTCTGAGAAAAAGCTTTCAGTCATCTCTACCTGTACTTCTATTGTATCATGATTGCCTACTCTGTCAACAATTATTAAATAATGAGGGGCTGTTTCTCCAAGTTCCAAAAGCACGCTTTCAATTTGTGATGGGAATACATTTACACCTCTAATTATCAGCATGTCGTCAGTTCTGCCACACAGTTTCATCATTCTGGCTGTGGTTCTTCCGCAGGCACACTGACTTGTGTCAATACAGGATATGTCCCTTGTTCTGTACCTGATTAGCGGGAATCCCTCTTTGGTGAGAGTTGTAAATACAACCTCACCCAGCTCGCCTTCCGGTACATGCTCTCCTGTCTCAGGATCTATTATCTCTATCAGGAAATGATCTTCCTGAATGTGCATTCCCTTCTGCTCAAGACATTCGCAGGATACGGCAGGTCCCATGATTTCACTCAAACCATATATGTCTATAGCCTTCAAACCAAGCTTTTCCTCGATTTCCTTCCTCATTTCCTCACTCCAGGGTTCTGCACCAAAAACACCTGCCTTCAGGTTGATATCATCAAGAGAGCAGCCTGATGCATAAAGTTCTTCTGCCAGGTATAGTGCATAGGAAGGAGTGCAGCATAAAATGTCCGGCTTGAAGTCCTTTAGAATGGTTATTTGTCTTGCAGTATTTCCTGAAGAAACAGGAATAACGGCACATCCCATCTTTTCAGCTCCATAGTGCACACCAAGACCACCTGTGAAAAGACCATATCCATATGCAACATGAACCATGGACTTGCGCGACGCTCCTGCGCCTACCAGACTGCGCGCCATGCATTCAGCCCAGTTGTCTATGTCTCTTGCAGTGTAGCCAACAACAGTCTGCTTGCCTGTTGTGCCGGAGGATGCGTGTATCCTCGTGATTTCATCCATATCCACTGCAAACATGCCAAAAGGATATGTATCCCTCATGTCCTGCTTCGTTGTAAATGGAAGTTTGACTATGTCCTCAACACTTTTTATGTCGCCGGGCTCCACACCTGCTTCCATCATTTTTGCTCTGTAATGGGGAACTCTGTTGTAGACTCTGTCTACAAGCTTTTGCAGTCGTCTTGACTGCAGAACCTTCATTTCATCTCTGGACATGCATTCAAAGTGCTCGTTCCAATAACGCATTTATTTGTCACTCTCCTCGTATTCGGCTCCTTTTTGAAAAGCCTTTTCATTTATAGCAAGCAGTTTCGCAGGTATAACTGTTCTAAGAGCATCAATCCATATTTCCTTGTCTATGTCCTTTACAATCTGACTAAGCACACCAATCAGTACAATATTCACAGCCTTCGTTGTACCACATTCTTTTGCAATCTCAAGAGCATCTATGTCGTAAACCCTGACGCCGGATTCCTTTATGGACTGAATAATTTCACCAGGATACGTCTTGGTGCCGGATATTACGGGCATGGGGTTTATTTTCTGGGTATTAACAATCAGCGTTCCATCCTTCTTTAAATATGGAAGCCACTTTAATGCTTCGAGCTGTTCAAACGCCATAATTATATCCGCCTCTCCCTTTTCAATAATTGGAGAGAATACCTTCTTGCCCTTTTCAGCAATCTTGACACAGGTTACAACACTGCCGCCTCTTTGCGACATGCCGTGAACTTCCGACAATTTCACATCAAGACCTTGTTTTTGAGCTACCATTCCAAGCATTTTGGAAGCCAGCAGTGTCCCCTGACCTCCTACACCTGCTATCAATATGTTCATCTCTGCTCCTCCTTCTTAATGGCACCAAATGCACACATGTCAGTGCACAACTTGCACCCTGCACACAATGCCTCATCTATTCTGTACTCGTCATCCTCCTTGTAAATAGTAGGACAGCCAAGTCTCATGCAGTTTCCGCATTTCCTGCAGGCTTCCTGATCTATGTACACCGGTTTGCCATAATTGACAGTCTTTAAAAGAGCACAAGGTCTTTGTGCAATTATTACAGAAGTCTCATCCTTATCAATTTCCTCTTCTACCAGTTTTCTGAACTCTTTCATGTTGAAAGGATCAATAACGAAGACTCTTTTAACACCAATAGCTTCAGCAAGCTTTACAAGATTGACTCGAGGAGCTTCCTCTCCCCTTATTGTATATCCTGTTGTAGGGTTGTGCTGGTGACCTGTCATTCCAGTTATGGAATTGTCGAGAATTATTACAGTGGAATTACCCTTGTTGTATGCGATATCTATGAGACTGGTAATACCGGAGTGAATAAAAGTTGAATCTCCAATAACCGCTACAGTTGGAATACCGTCTCCTGCCTTCGCCATTCCATGAGCCATGCTTACTGATGCGCCCATGCAGACACAAGCATCCACGGCGTTGTATGGCGGCAATGCGCCCAATGTGTAGCATCCAATATCTCCGGATACTCTTACCTTCATTCTTGATAAAACATGAAAAACAGCCCTGTGAGGACATCCCGGACACATGACGGGTGGCCTGTTTGGAATATCGAATTCTTTATCCACCTTTGCATGCGGGATTTC
>JAAYLF010000277.1 GCA_012522035.1 Clostridiaceae bacterium | reverse complement strand
GTGAATGTGGTTTATGCTGTTGGCAGTACTGGTAAAATTGTATATGACATTCATAAAATCGTTCTATAAATAAAAAATTATTACAAAAAATCCAAATATCCAAGGAATATAATATACTTGCAAAGGATAGGGTGATAAGATGAAAAACACAATAGATTTATACATAGTATCTGGTTTTTTGGGAAGTGGAAAAACCACCTTTCTGAAAAACATGCTGTATAATTTTGATAAAAAGAAAACCGGAGTTCTTGTAAATGAATTTGGAGCAATAAATATCGATTCTGCACGTTTATCCGATGATTCCATAAAAATGGTGGAGATCAACAACGGCTCCATATTCTGCAGCTGTCTAAAAGGCGATTTTATAAAAGCGCTCATAGCTTTTTCCAATGAAGACATTGAGTATTTGTTCATAGAAAACTCAGGTCTTGCAGATCCTTCGAACATGAGACAGATACTTAAGGAAATCAGCGGCAAAACCCACAGGACGTATGAATACAAAGGCGCCATCTGTGTTGTAGATGCGACAGGCTTTTTGAAGCATGTGGCAGTACTTCCTCCTGTTCAAAACCAGGTGGCCCACTCAAACTTCGTTGTTCTGAACAAAACCGACAGAGTCAACAAGGAGCAAATCTCCGATGTTTTAGCGAAACTGAACGAAATAAATCCTAAAGCATACGTGTACGAGACCATATATGCAGAAGTACCCCTCTCCATATTGGATGCCCACCTTACGGCTGCAACCCATGAAGGTGAAACATCAAACAAACCATGGAACAGAATAAGTACCTATGCTTTTGAAACCGAGGAATACGTATCAATTGAGGAAATAACCAGGTTCGTTGAAGAAATACGGAACTCTGCATACAGAATAAAAGGATATGCAAAGGATAAGGATAAATGGATTTCAGTAGATGTAACCGAAATGGATATCAGCATTAAGGAAACATCCTTATCCAAGAGAGATATTTTAAAACACACGCGACTGGTTGTCATATCAAAAAGCACTGAGTGTATTTTGGATAAAATCAAGAAAGCGGCAAGAAATACAATGCAAGCTGAAAGCATTGAAATATATGAGGGTTAGGAGAGTATTAAATGACTAAAAAACAACTTGTGCTTAGCAGCATACATAACAGAGAAACCGAAAGAGTGCCGTGGGTGCCTTTTGTAGGATGTCATGTGGCAAGTTTGATTGGTGTAACGGCGGATGAATACTTTAAAGATGCTGACTTGATAGTAAAGGGTGTAATGAAAGCATACGAGGAATATGACCCGGATGGTCTTCCTGTACTTTTCGACCTGCAGGTTGAGGCGGAAGCTTTGGGGTGTGAACTGGTTTATGCAAAAGACAACCCCCCTGCTGTAAGGACGCATGTTCTGGAACAGGGAAAAACACTGTCTGATTTAAGAATACCTACAGAAAAGGACGGCAGATTCCCCATAGTATTGGACGCAACAAGAAGAATAGTGAAGGAACTGGGTGATAAAATTGCTCTATATGGTCTTGTCACAGGACCGTTCACACTAGCCCTTCACTTGAAAGGCACGGATATTTTCTACGACATGCTGGACGATCCAGACGAGGTTCATGCGGTTATGGAGTTCTGCAAGAAGGTTTGCATAAACACATCCAAAATGTACATGGATGCAGGGGTTGACATTATTGCGTTGGTTGACCCCATGACCAGCCAGATTTCCTCCGACAGCTTTGAGGAATTTGTTTCTCCATATGCAGCGGAAATATTTGATTTTGTTAGAAAATCAGACAAAAGCTCCAGCTTCTTTGTCTGTGGAAACGCAAAAAGGAACATTGAAGCCATGTGCAAAACAAAGCCTGACAATGTATCAATAGATGAAAACATTCCTCTTGATTATGTCATAGACATTTGCAAGTCCTATGGAATATCCGTTGGAGGGAACATAAAACTTACCCTGACCATGCTCTTTGGAACTCCGATGGATAATGTAAATGATGCTAGAACATGCATGGAAATTGGCAGCAAAAAAGGATACATTCTTTCTCCAGGATGCGATATGCCTTTTGCAACACCTCCTGAGAATGTAAAAGCAATAACCAGCTATGTACATGGAAACATCACGGAAATCTTTGAAGATGAGGATGTTATGGAGGGTGTGGATTACGTTCTTCCTGATTATGAGAATGAGGATAAAGTTATAATCGACGTAATAACACTGGACTCTGAAAGCTGCGCCCCCTGCCAGTACACCATGGAAGCAGTCATACTTGCTGCAGAACCGATAAAAGACAAGGTGAAAATAATAGAGCATAAAATCAAGAACAAGGAAGGCGTTGCCTGCATGTTAAAACTTGGTGCAAGCAATATTCCAACAATATGCGTTGACGGTAAAATTGAATACGTAAGCATATTGCCTGACAATAACGAGCTTGCCAAATGTTTCATGAACAGGGCTAGAGAAAAAGGACTAATCAGTTAATATATCACTTCTTTTGGAAAAAGAGAGGCGTAAAGCCTCTCTTTTATATTCCAGGATCTGATAATGGACCATACTTTTTGTTTGGTGTTTTGGTGTATCCAATCGCAAACTGTGCCACGCCTTCTTCATAAACAAAACCACCACTATAGGTTCTTTGCATATTGTTCTCTTCCAATGATGTCCAGATCCCTACATGGGTTGCGTCGGATATGTTCACAATATCAACCAGATACTCTCCATCCTCATATTCCTGATCCAAAACCACCTCCATCCAGTAGTTGTCCGGATAATCCGCATACTGTTTGGTGAAGATGGGTTCACTCATTAGTGTGGCATCATAGGTTCCCATCCACCTGTACAAAGCTATCTCAACTTCATGACCGCTGACCTGCGTCCAGGTACAGAATCTGATATGTATTCTGTCAAAGGTGGTGGTTGGGAAGAACTGAATGCTGGCTGAGGAACCTGGATTAATGCGGAGAGGGCTGAGTATTGAAGGATCTTCCTTGTCGAGATAAAACATAATTCCATTTTCCTCATCAACGATTCCTTCTGCATACTTGCCGGTTCCAGGCTCTATTGTTGGCGGTGGTGTTGGCTTCTCAGTAGGTTCAGGAGTAGGTGTAACTACCGGAGTATCAGTAGGTTCTGCAGTTACAACCGGTGTAACTTCCGGAGTTTTGTCCGCATCTCCTTCAATCTTTTTACAAGAAGCAATCGACACAATCAAAACAAAACATAACACAAATACAATTGACTTGGTACGCATGAGTCTACCCCCTAATACAAAGTGTTATTTTCTCTTCTTTCTAAAACTATGAAAAGAATCACAGCTGCAGCAACAACTACCACACCTGCTGCGATTGCAATTATCAACCATGTATTTGAAGACACTGGCAATTCTTCAACAGTTACGGTTACAGGTTTTGAATACACCGTATATGAATTGTTTTCATCAATCTCATGAGTATACTCAAGAGCATATACAACAGTTCCGTAATCTTTGAATGTAATTTCGCCATCTTTCAGGGTTGCAAGTTCCTCTCCTTCAAGAAAAATCACCCTTACATCTTTTGATGCATCAATTTCTTCCCTGCCATATGTGGTTCTTGAAGCTTCAATCTTGATACTATCACCTATCTCCACCTTATGCTCCAGCTTCTTTACATTCAAGAACTTTGTAAACGGTGCAAGTATCTGGCATGTGTCAGTGGTGATTCCGTTTGCTCCAGCAAGGAAATATGTATACACCACCTCATTGTTAATCGTCCATGGCCATGTAGTTATGCCTCTCATGTTGGCCTTTGTGAAGAAGTCCTTTGAGTGATAGTTGTATGATGGATTGTATGTAGTGCCATATGGTTGAATTATATTCAGAACACTTCTTGTCTGAAAGTCGCTGGTGGCTCCTGTTGCACTTGCACCCATCAAATATCCAACAGACATTTCAGGAAACTCCCTGTTCATGTTGGTTATGTTTGATGTATGGAAAGTAATGACCGATATTCTGTCAGTCATATTGTGCTTCAGAGTTGCTTCCCTCAGAGCCGTAACCAGTTCTCTTTCTGTGGACTTCAATTCCACAAAGACAAGAACGTCCAAATCCTTGATTGCCTCATAGAACTCCTCCAGGGTAGGAATTTTTATCTCGCCAAAATCCGTCCTTCCGCTGTTTGCATTTAGATCTTTCAACTGTTCCACTGTTGAATTTCTGACCTCAAGGCTGACACCGTTGCAGGTTCTTGACGTGTTGGCATCATGAATTATGACGGGAATGCCATCTTTGGTAAGATGGATATCAATCTCAATTACATCCGCACCCTTCTCGTATGCAAGCAGCGCTCCTTCTATTGTGTTTTCAGGAGCCAGGGAAGGCACTCCCCTGTGACCGACATTCAATGGTACTCTTAGCAGCTTGTTTCCGCTCATCAGCATTGCGGTTTCATAAACAAGCCGGGAATTGTCTGAAACTATTCCATGAGCTCCTGTTATGAGAAGGTTGTATGTGTCCTTTTTCGTTGTGAGAGGATCTGATTCATTGACCCAAACGGATACAAGTCTTTCATACAGGAATTTTACATTCTCTCTGCTTGCAATATTCGATGGTATTACACAAACGGATGCCATGTTGGAATTGACAATTCCCCTGATTTCCATAAGATCATCTTTTGTTACCGACTCTTTCTCCAGATACTTCTCAGTAAAATCTATTACGCCTCTTGTAATTCTTGCCTTCTTGCGAACAATCTGAACAAGCTCCGGATTACTACTCATTACAAAGCAGTCTTCCAGCTTGTTTTCTTTTAAAAAGTCGCCAAGATTGTTTGCTGTCTGCTCGTCATTTATGTAGAAGGTAGGAGTCATAACTCCCATAAGGCTGATAACTGCCTCCTCAATACCCATGTATGGTTTTGAGAAAGTCTTGTCAGTTGCATTTAGGTCTTTGTCCATGTAGAAAATAATATTTGCAGGCTTTATATCAAGCTCTTCTATCCTTGCAAGATCCTCCTTGCTCTCTACAAACTCGGACATGGCCATGCCCCCAATAATGCCCATGTCAGGCTGTACAATCTCAAAGAACGTGTACCCCGCCTTGCCAGGTTTTCCTGCCACATACTTGACCTTTATGCTGTCAACTTTAAAGGTCGAGTTGTTGGCCTGCAAGCCAATACCGCCCCTTACATACCCATCCAGTTTACCAGACAGCACTTTTTCACCGTTGATATAGTAATTTATGTCCGGGCCTTCCACATGAACCTTGAAGGTATACATTTTGCCTGAGTCTATTGTTTCTTTATACGATGCTGTCTTGTGAACCGTCCATCCGCCTGTGTTCTCAGCTATTTCAAGACCATTATTGGCAGTAGCCCCCTTTCTTACACACATCTGAAGGTACTGCGCGTTATTGTTCTGGCTGCGGTACATGATGGATACCCATCTGGTAGGTTCTGCAGCTTCGGTAATTGTTCCCACAACCTCAATCTCATAATCTCCAAAAGCATCAAGAAACTCAGGCAGCAAAAGCCTTGGAGAACGTAAAGAGTTGCCTTTCAGGTATAAAAAGCCTTCCTCAACATAAATATCGCTGGAAAAACCCTCAACACGCTTGTACTCATCCGACAACCCAGTATCAAAGTCATCAAGGAACAATACAAAATCGTCCTCCGAACCTGCCCTTGCAACCACATATACGGTTTTTACAATATTGTTCTTTTCAGCCTTGATGCTGTGAAGCCCTGCAATCCCGGCACTCAATTTTCCGTTTTCAACTTTTAAGGCATCCTTGCTATCATCGGAAACTGTTATGTTTACATCCGATGCCCTGAAGTATACATTGGAAGAGAACTCAATCATTACATCGTCAAGATTGACGGCCTCTCCAACTGTGACAGGAATTGCAGGTGAAGACGTAGTTGCATATATTTTGTCTTCAGCACGAATACGGTCAAACTTAAATATGTTCGTTGACAAAACCATGGCTGCAGCCAGCACCATGCAAAGAAATCTCGACTTCTTCATACCATCATCCTTTTTTCGTTATTTCCATATTATCTTACCACACTTGATATTGCTTTTCCATGGAAACAACCGGCCTGCATCTTAAATTATATTCCATACAGCCAAACTCTCTATATACATTTAAGACATGTTTTATTGACTAATTCCATTATCATACATGTAATTTTAGTGTATAATACACCCAAAAGGAAAGGAAGGATGCTGATATGCATAATATTGAGCTCAATAACGGAGTAATGATACCCGGCATAGGGTTTGGAACATACAAAACAGGCTACTCGACAATAAAGCTGGCCATTGAATGCGGTTACAGATACTTTGATACTGCTTCCAAATATGAAAATGAGGAAGATGTTGGCCTTGCCATAAAAAACAGCGGTGTTCCCAGAAATGAGTTCTTTGTTGCTACAAAGGCCTGGCGGGATGAAATGGGATACCATGAATCAAAGAAGGCTTTTAACAGATCCCTTGAAAGACTTCAAATGGATTATGTGGATTTGTATATTATCCACTGGCCAAAACCTACTTCGGATTACAAAGGCTGGGAAGAACTTGTTATGGAAACCTGGAAAGCTTTCGAAGAAATATACAAGGAAAAGAAGGCCAGAGCCATTGGTCTTAGCAATTTCCTTCCTCATCATCTGGACATTATACTTGAAAACTGCGAAGTCAAACCAATGACAAACCAGCTGGAAGTACATCCTGGATATTCCCAGGATTATGCACTTTCCTACTGCAAGGATAACAGCATACTGGTACAAGCCTGGAGCCCTTTGGGAAGGGAAAGGGTTTTGAACCATCCTCTGATTCTCGAACTTGCAAACAAATACGGAGCAACCAGTGCGCAGGTTTGCATCAGGTATGCTGTACAAAGGGGTATAGTGCCAATACCCAAGGCATCATCGATGGAAAGAATGAAAAGCAATCTTGATGTATTCTCTTTTGAGATAGACAAACAAGACATGCATCGCCTGATAACTCTTCCGCAGACAGGATGGTCAGGAGAGCATCCTGATTTTGAAAGAGTGCCTGTTTGAGGTTGTATATATATTTAATGGTAGTATAATAAATAAAGATTGATTATGCGAGGAGGAAATTTGATGGAGCTGTTTGTAAACAAGTTGAAGGAACCTATCAATATTGATGTGAATCCTGTCTTTGGCTGGATTTTGGAAGCAGATGACTTTTATCAGGAAGCGTACCAGGTAAAAGTTTATTCCGATAGCGAAACTGTTTGGGATAGCGGCAAGGTCTTGAGCGATAATTCCATTTGTGTCGAATATGAAGGCAAAGAGTTAAAAAGCAATTCAGAATACCACGTGGAAGCTGTTGTTTGGGACACAAAAGGTAATGTATATAAAGGGGAGACAAGATTTGAAACCGCTCTTCTGTCCCAGTCCGACTGGCACGGAATATGGATTGGCATGGGAGACAAATATATTTCAAACTGGGCTTTTCAACTAAGAAAAGAAGTTGAACTGGTAGACAAGAAGATAAAAAAGGCCAAAGCTTTTGTTGTCGGTCTTGGATATTACGAACTAAGATTGAACGGTGAAAAGGTCGGAGACCACATGCTAGATACCGCCCAGACTGAATATGACGAAACCATATTTTACGCTACATATGGCATAACCGACAAGCTTAAGAAAAACAACTGCTTTGGGATAATTGTAGGAGATGGGTGGTACCACCAGTCCCAGCTGATGAATGGTGGTGGAATTTATGGAAAACCATGTGCCATTATGCAAGTGAACATAGAATACGAGGATGGTACTGCAAGTGAAGTAGTTACAGACTTGTCTTGGAAGGTTGACTACTCCCCCATTACAAGAAACAATGTGTACACTGGCGAAACCTACGATGCAAGGCTTGAACAGGAAGGTTGGGATGCGCCTTTCTTTGATGATTCAAAATGGTTCGAAGTGGTGGAAGACACCAGACCGAAAGGAAAACTGATCTCACAACTGATGCCCCCAATAAGGGTGGTTAAGGAGCTTTCTCCCATTTCCATAACATATCCTCAAAGAGGGGTAACAGTCTTTGATTTGGGTGAAAACTTTGCAGGTCTTGCAAGGCTCAAGACCATAGGGTATCCAGGCAATGAAATAGTAATGAGATTTGCAGAGAGCCTTGATGAAACAGGCATGATTGATGTAACCAGCTCCGGTGTGTTTCATATAAGGGGTGTGCAGACCATAAGATACATAGTTGGCAAACAAGGAGAATTTACATACACACCAAAGTTCACATACCATGGCTTTAGATATGTGGAACTTACCGGAGATTTTGCCAGCCAGACTGTTGAAACAATAACCGGACTCAAGATGAATACGGATTTGAGGCAGACAGGCCACTTTGAGTGCGACATGCCTATTCTCAATACACT
>JAAYLF010000276.1 GCA_012522035.1 Clostridiaceae bacterium | reverse complement strand
GGTCGATGATAATGCCGCTTTTGGCAGATCATATTTTAAGAGAGGCAAATCATTACCTTCTCATATTGGGTGCATTCAACAGTTAGAAGGAGCGGAATATACCGCTCCATTATTATTGTTTTGTATTTTTTTTGTTAGTAGGATATAATATGGGGTAGTAAGATAAAGAGGTGAGCATATGGCTGTAAACTATGGTTTCATTGTACCCCATCCGCCAATTGCAGTGCACGAAGTAGGGAAGGGAAGAGAAAGGGAAATCCAGAATACAAATGATGCATTCATGGGTGTTGCAAGGATGATTAAGGATCTCCAGCCTGAAACCATAATAATTTCAACACCTCATTCAACGGTTTACTCCGACTATATCCACATTTCTCCGGGAAAGAGTGCGGCGGGGAGTTTTTCACATTTTGGAGCAAGAGAAGTTTCCTTCAAAGTTGAGTATGATGAGGAGCTTGTAAAGGCAATTTCAGATTTTGCCTTTGAAGAGGACATACCTGCAGGAACCTTGGGTGAAAGGAACAGGGAGCTTGACCATGGTGTTATGGTTCCTTTGTATTTCATAAACAAATATTATACCAATTACAAGCTTGTCAGAATTTCCATCTCCGGTTTGTCGTCAATAACCCATTACAATTTTGGAAAATGTATAAATAAGGCAGTGGCAAAACTGGGAAGAAAATGTGTTTTTGTGGCCAGCGGAGATTTGTCCCACAAACTATTGGCATCCGGTCCATATGGGTATGACGAGGAAGGACCCAAATTTGACAAGGACATCACCGATGCGATGAGAGAAGCTGATTTCCTCAGGCTCCTTACCATGAATGAAGAAAGGTGAGAAAGAGCTGCCCAGTGCGGACTTCAGTCCTTTAATATCCTGGCAGGCTGCTTTGACAAAAGGGATGTAAAGCCAACCTTCATGTCTTACGAAGGGCCTTTTGGTGTTGGTTATGCAGTCTGTGCATATGAGGCGCAAGATGGAAGTCAAGAGCGTGACTTTGTCAAAAGAGCGCTCAATGAGATGGAAGAGAACATGAAAAGAACAAGGAGCAAAGAGGACGAGTATGTAACTTTGGCAAGAAAAACTGTGGAGCTTTACACAAAAACCAAAAAGGTTTTGGAAGTGCCTGATGGTTTGAGCAGCGAGCTGCTTGACAGAAAGGCAGGTACTTTTGTGACTCTGAAAATAAATGGGAAATTGAGAGGCTGTATTGGTACAATCGAACCTACATGCAGAAATATTGCCGAAGAGATTATTAGAAATGCGATAAGTGCATGTTCCCAGGATCCGAGATTTGATCCTGTAACGGTAGATGAGCTGCCATATATAACATACAGTGTGGACGTTCTCGGAAAAGCGGAGAAGGTTCAATCCAAACTTGAACTGGATCCCAAAAAGTATGGCGTGATAGTTACAAAGGGATACAGAAGGGGCCTTTTGCTTCCGAATCTGGAGGGAGTTGATACTGTGGAAAAGCAGCTTGAAATAGCGCTTTCAAAGACAGGTATTGGTCCACATGCGGACTACACAATAGAAAGGTTTGATGTTGTAAGATATGAAGCTTCCGATTTGTAACATATGTCCTAGAAAATGCACCATCAAGGAGGGTGGTGTTGGGTTTTGCAATGCAAGAGACAATGTGGATGGTGTTGTGACCTGCATCAACTATCGATGTGTCACAT
>JAAYLF010000275.1 GCA_012522035.1 Clostridiaceae bacterium | reverse complement strand
CAGAACCCTTCTTTGGATATATCTTCAGGATATTCTTTCAGAATCTGCTTCTATTACTGGTTTCCACATAAAATATGAAAAAGACTCACTGCCCGTTCAAGCAATATACAAGCAAGAGGTGTTTCCGTTAGCTGCGGTTTCCTGTCCTGAGTTTTCTATGGCGGATTTGGCAAATGCCAGAGTTCTTGCAGCACAAAAAGATACTAATATACCTGTATGTGCAGTAAAATGTTTTAATGACTACAACAGCATATACTGTACAGTGCCCAATCTGCCTGCAGGTCTTTTAAGGGATATGGCAAACATGAGCAAAGTCCACATATATTGTCATACCAATGACGTCATATATGCTGATAATGAATATGTTATTATTCATGCAAGTTTTTCAGGTGAGAAGCGTATATACATGCCTTCAAAGGCTTTGGTGTATGATGGATTGACTGATAAGAAACTGTATGGACCTTGTACGTTTTTTGATTTCCCAATGGAACAATATGATACAAAAATCTTTAGAATAATAGATTGTGAGGTGTAGTTTAATGAAAAGGAACAGATACATAGGTGAGTATCCGGTAATTGGAATCAGACCTGTCATTGATGCAAGAAGAGGCATGCTGAAGGTAAGGGAGTCTCTTGAAGAGCAGACAATGGCAATGGCAAGGAAGGCTGCTGAATTGTTCAGGGATAACCTGAGATACACCAATGGTGAACCGGTAAAGGTAGTCATATCGGACACGACCATAGGCAGGGCTGGGGAAGCAGCATTGTGCGAGGCTCAGTTTAAAAGGGAAGGTGTCTCGATAACGTTGACGGTAACTCCTTGCTGGTGCTACGGTTCTGAAACAATGGACATGGATCCAAACACAATCAAGGCCGTATGGGGTTTTAATGGTACAGAAAGACCTGGTGCGGTATATTTGGCAGCAGTGCTTGCATGCCATGCGCAAAAAGGACTGCCTGCCTTTGGAATCTACGGAAGGGAAGTTCAGGACAAGAATGAGACTGCCATTCCTGATGATGTAAAGGAAAAGCTTTTAAGGTTCGGAAGAGCGGCACTGGCAGTAAGCTCCATGCGGGGAAAATCCTATCTCCAGATAGGCTCAATGTGCATGGGTATTGCAGGTTCACTGATAAATGCCGACTTTTTCGAGGATTATCTGGGAATGAGAGTTGAATCCGTTGATGAAGTGGAGATTATTAGACGAATTACAGAGGAGATATATGACAAGGAAGAGTATGAGAAAGCCCTCAAATGGGTAAGGGAAAACTGTGTGGAAGGGTTTGACAAGAATCCGGTTGAAGCTCAAAAGTCAAGAAAAGAAAAGGATGAGGAATGGGAGTTCCTTGTCAAGATGATGATAATCATTAAAGACCTGTATCATGGAAATCCCAACCTGCCTGCTGGCTGCGAAGAAGAAAAAGCTGGTCATAATGCAATAGCAGGAGGTTTCCAGGGTCAGAGACAATGGACAGACTTCTATCCAAACTGTGATTTCCCAGAGGCGATGCTCAATTCGAGTTTTGATTGGGAAGGTGCAAGAGAGCCTTATGTTCTGGCTACAGAGAACGATACTCTGAATGGTGTTTGCATGTTGTTTGGAAAACTCCTTACTAACACAGCCCAGCTTTTTGCGGACGTAAGGACATATTGGAGTCCTGAGTCCGTTTACAGGGTAACCGGATACCAACTTGAAGGCAAGGCTAAAGAAGCAAAGGGCATCATACACCTGATAAACTCTGGAGCCGGCTGTCTTGATGCTTGTGGAGAGGTCAAGGATGAAAACGGAAAGGGAGTCATCAAGCCTTTTTGGGAAATGACTGACACAGACATACAAGCATGCCTTAAGGCAACCACCTGGAATGCAGCCGACAGAGGATACTTCAGAGGAGGAGGATTCTCTTCAAGATTTGTGACCAAAGCAGAAATGCCTGTTACCATGTTCAGGCTGAATATTGTAAAGGGATTAGGCCCTGTCTTACAGCTTGCTGAAGGATATACCATCAATCTTCCGGATGATGTAACTGACATCTTGTGGAAGAGAACCGACTACACATGGCCTTGCACCTGGTTTGCTCCAAGACTTACCGGAAAAGGAGCCTTCAAGAGTGCATATGATGTCATGAACAACTGGGGTGCCAACCATGCAGTTGTAAGTTATGGACACATAGGTTCGGATTTAATTACCATGTGCTCCATGTTGAGAATTCCTGTGTGCATGCATAATGTGGAAGAGGATAAAATATTCAGACCTGCCAGCTGGAATGCTTTTGGAATGGACAAGGAAGGACAGGACTACAGGGCTTGCATGACATACGGACCTTTGTACGGCAAGACAAACAAATAAAGGGTTTGTTTCAGGGGACGCAATGGTGCGTCCCTTGAATTGTTTACAATTTTGCGGATATGTTATAAACTAAGGATTGGACAATAAACAAGCATAAGGAGCCGTATACTATGAAAAGAATAGATTGGTCGGATACCAGGAATCTTACCATGTTGATGGATTTTTATGAGTTGACAATGGCAAATGGATATATGGAGAGTGGACTTGAGGATATCTCAGCAAGCTTTGACATGTCCTTCAGAAGAATACCTGATGATGGCGGTTTTGCCATAATGGCAGGACTTGAGCAATTGATACAAAATTTGAAAGAGCTAAAATTTGAGGATGAAGATATTGAGTTTTTAAGAAGCAAAAACCTGTTTTCAGATAAATTTTTGGATTACCTTTGGAACTTTAAATTTACCTGTGATGTATGGGCAATACCTGAAGGTACTCCCGTGTTTCCAAATGAACCAATAGTCAAGGTTGTTGGCCCTATTGTGGAAGCGCAGCTTTTGGAGACTTTGGTCCTTGTTCACATAAACCACCAGAGCCTTATAGCCACAAAAGCAAACAGGATTGTAAGGGCGGCCCAAGGAAGGGATGTTATGGAGTTTGGTTCTAGAAGAGCCCACGGAGCTGACAGCGCCATAAATGGAGCAAGAGCTGCGTATATTGCGGGGTGCGTAGGAACCTCTTGTGTTCTTTCGAGCAAAATGTTTGGTATTCCAGCCCTTGGGACAATGGCTCACTCGTGGGTTCAGCTCTTTGACACAGAACTGGATGCTTTTTTGGCATATGCAAGAACCTTCCCGGGTTTATGCACTCTATTGGTTGACACATATGATGTTCTGAAAAGCGGTATACCAAATGCCATCAAGGCATTTGAGAAAGAGGTAGTGCCAAGAGGATTCAGACCATATGCTGTAAGGATAGACAGTGGAGACATTGTGCAACTGTCAAAGAAGGCAAGAGAAATGCTTGATGAAGCTGGTTTTGAGGATTGCAGGATTGTGGCATCAAATTCCCTTGACGAGTACAGCATACAGGAGATGCTTGACAAAGGAGCTTGTGTTGACCTGTTTGGAGTAGGTGAACGACTTATAACTTCTGCCAGTGATTCTGTTTTTGGCGGAGTGTACAAGCTTGTGGCTATCAGGAAGAATGGAGAGGTAATCCCGAAGATAAAGATTAGCGAGACTACGGGCAAGATAAACATCCCGGGAGTCAAAGAACTGTACAGGCTTTATGACAAAAACACAAATATGGCTTTGGCTGACGTGATAACTTTAAAAGGAGAGGAAATTGACGTCACAAAGCCTTATGAGGCATATGACATCTATGAAAAAGACAAAAAAGCTGTCTTGAAGAACTTTGCCACAAGAAAGCTTTTGACGCCAATCTTTGAAAAAGGCAATTGTGTATATGACAGTCCAAATATTGAAGACATAAAAAGCTACTGCAAACAGCAGGTTGATACCTTGAACGATACCGTAAAGTCACTCAAAAACCCTGGACACTATCCGGTGTATCTGTCTCCTGCGTTGTGGCAGCTTAAAAATGAATTGTTTGAGAAGAAAATGGTCTAGCTTTCAATAAAGTCCTTATACAACAGACTTGGCTGGAAGCCTTTGTTGTTCTGGTACTTTCCGCTTTTGTATTCTTCAAACTCACCTTCTATGGTATGGTAGTATATTTGACAGCACTCTATATACGGATAGATTTTGACAGGTTGTATGCAAAACATTTCCAAGGTCCAATATCCGGAGAAACCCACATCACCAAAACCTGCAGTGACGTGAATAAAAAGGCCAAGTCTGCCTATTGAGGACCTGCCTTCAAGCATTGGCACCAGGTTGCTTGTCTTTGTATACTCTACAGTTCTTCCCAAATACAGTTTGTTCGGTTCCAAAACAAGGCCTTCTTCAGGGATTATAATTTTCCTGGCCTTGTTTTCCTTTTTCATATCCAGAATAATATCTTCATAAACCAAAAGCTCGTTATGCAGTCTTAAGTTGTAGCTGTTTGAATTCAGCTGTTTTTTATTAAACGGCTCTATAACTATATCTTTCCCGATTCTCTTTTTTATTTCTTTTCCTGACAGTATCATGTCTCTTGCACCTCGTTTGTTTTTAATTGGTATAGTATTGTAATTGCAAAAAACAAAAAGTGCAAGAGGCAACACTGTCACTCCGAAAACTGTGGTCATTTGAATTTTTAAATGCAAAGATACAGTTGCATTTACTTCTTCCGAAGATGCAAATACTCACATTCTAATAACTTATGGCTAGAGTTGCATTTACTTTTTCCTAATACCAAATGCCTTTAT
>JAAYLF010000029.1 GCA_012522035.1 Clostridiaceae bacterium | reverse complement strand
GATGAGTACATACCTATTGATGAGTATTCAAACTATCCGAAACTTGAAGCTTACGCAAAAGAGAAATACGGCAGCAAGGCAAAGGCAATAGACGCTTACTACGGATTTATAAACTTTGCAAACGGGATAGTAAAGAAGCATGGAAAAACAACGCGCATCTGGAATGACGGTCTGGGACCGTACGGCACTATAAAGGTTGATACAGACATAGTTCTGGATGTATGGCTTACCAATTCCAAAACTTATTCTGCATCAAATCTTATCAAAATGGGTTATACAGTAGGCAACTCAAATACAAGCAAACTGTACTATGTACTAGGCGTCGACTGGGCAAGTGCCAAACCCGACGATATTTATGAAAACTTTGACCCATATATATTTGTCAACTATGAAATGCTCAAGGACGAACCTAAGAATGTGGGTGCCAAGATACAGCTTTGGTGCGATAAGCCGGATAGTGAAACGGAAGAGGAACTTTACACATCTCTTTATGCAATTTACAGAGCTCTTGCTCAGAAGAACTGGGGTTCCGAAAGAATTGTCGAATACTACGGACAATTCAAAAAGATTATGAATATGGTGGGCCATGCTCCAGGATATACAGGAGTAAAGACTCAAATTGATATTTACAAGAAGATTGAGTATATAAGCAGGAATTATAATAAGGGGTATGTTGAAATAGACCTGGGGCAGATTTATAAAATAGACAGAGTTGAAGCGGGAGCCAAAATTCGAAGGGTGGAATTTTCATTAAATGCAACAAATTGGTCCGAGCAAAACGAACCTGCAAGGTTTGTGAGAATATTTGCAGATAACATTACAGAACACTCAGATATTAATGTTTTCGGAGAACTCCTGCCTGACAACCTGGCGTTTAATAAAAAGGTGACAGTCTCATCGGCATATGATGAAGAAATCTGGCCTGCTTCACATATTGTAGATGGTTTACGCAGTACAAGATGGGCAAGCGCTGACACCGCCAGATCAAATGGAATGGAGTGGGTTATTGTTGACCTTGAGGATAGTTACAATATAGATGCTGTTTGTGTTTACTGGGAGACGGCATGTCCCAATACTTATATCATTGAATTGTCGGATGATGGAGAGGTGTGGACAAAAATTACAGAGAGAAAGGATACGAAAGCTGGTCTTGATTATATAACTGTAAATGGAAGGGGTCGCTATGCGAGAATAACTTCCCTGGATTTTGCAACTCCATACGGGATATCGATATTTGAGCTAAAAGTATTTGGCACAAACTGAGGATATCCCATGAACAATATATTGCGTTCCTGTTAATATTATGCTAGTATGGGTAAAGTAAACAGTCATCATCCTGACAACAGAGATGAGAGAATATATGATGCAGAGGTGACGCAATAATGGCAGTAGCAAAAGTTGTTAAGTATGATGGTTCGCCGGATATTTATGCGTGGAAATATCCGGATACGGAGCTGGGCACATGGACTCAGTTGATCGTAAATGAATCGCAGGAAGCCATTTTGTTCAAAGGTGGACAGGCATTGGATTGGTTCGGCCCTGGAAGGCACACCTTGGAAACGGCGAACATTCCACTATTGAGTAAACTTGTAAATCTACCCTTTAAAGGCAAGTCTCCATTCACTGCCGAAGTATGGTTTGTGAACAAAGTAAACACTCTTGATGTTAAATGGGGAACACCTACACCTATTCAGTTGCAAGATCCCAAATACAATGTTTTTATACCTGTCAGGGCACATGGGCAATTTGGAATAAGAATAACGGACGCCAAGAAATTTCTTAAAAAACTTGTGGGAACGTTACATACCTTTACTGCCAAAGACATGATAAGATACTTCAGAGGCGCTTATCTGACTGAAGTTAAAGACGGCATATCCGAATATCTTATAATGAAAAAAATATCGGCGCTGGAGATAAATGCATATATTAGCGAAATATCCGAGTCATTGAAGGGAAGCATAGTACCTACGTTTGATGACTATGGTATAGAACTGGTTAACTTTTATGTGAATGACATTAGTGTTCCTGAGGACGATTCAGCAGTTATAAAACTGAAGGATGCATTGGCCAAGAAAGCTGAAATGGATATAATCGGTTACTCCTACACACAGGAGAGATCTTTCGATACATTGGAAGGTGCTGCAACTAATCCTGGCTCGACATCGGCAAGCGTGATGGGAGCGGGATTGGGTCTGGGAATGGGCGTTGGCCTTGGCAACAACGTTGGTGGAGCCTTTGGTGATATTGGCAAGAATATAAATACAAAAGAAACAAAGGAATGCCCTCATTGCCGCGAGCGAATCAACACTGAGTATAGATTCTGCCCGTCTTGTGGCAAAGATACAAGTGCGTCTAAGAACACGATTAAATGTTCAAAATGTGGAACCAGTAATAACGTGGGAATTAAGTTCTGTGGTAATTGCGGAAACACGCTGATAAAGCTTTGTAGTAAATGTGGCGAAAAGGTTGAAGACAAGCAAAGGTTCTGTACCAATTGTGGTAACGTACTGATAAAAAAATGTTCTTCCTGTGGTTTTGAGCTAAATGACAACTTAAGGTATTGTCCTGATTGTGGTAGGAAAGTGAATGGTGATGATAATGAATAGGGGTATTTTATTAACTGTTTGTATTTTTGCTATTGTTGTTTTGGTTGTAGTTGCTGGTTTTTTCCTATTAGATATTGAGAAGGTTGCACTTAGTTACTGGGGGTTTGGGTCATTGTTGTTTTCGCTTGCAGTTTCAATGCTGGCGGCGATTACTATTCTATTACCAAAGAAGCGTAGGAATGCTGTTTTTTACTCATTTGGTCTTTCTTCCGCAACCACGTTATATTTAACAGCTATTATTGTCGGTTTGATTGCCAGCAAGGCCTTTGAAAAAAATCTAAATGGTTTTATTTTGCTTCAGGTTATTATACATTCGCTGTTTATCATTACAGCAATAATAATATTTCTTGCTTCAGAACATATTCGAAACAAAAATGTGGAAACACAGAAGAAGTTGGATAGTGGAGAATATGACAGGCCTAAAAGGGGAGGATTCTGAACATGAGCAAAAAAGGAACAAGTTGGGGTTGGATTATATTCTGGTTTGCTTGCTTTTGGCCTGTGGGATTGGTTTTGCTAATTAAGAAACTGAATGACAAATCATTAATGATGACTGGTAAAACAGGTGTATATTCAGCTTTTGCATGGTTTTTAATCATAATAGGCTTACTTGCTTTTTTAGCCTTTTTTGCTAATCCGTTGGGTGAATATGAGATAGGTTTACTTCCATATGCTGTTGCAACTCTCGTTGGTGGTTTTGTAATATTGCATCAGGTTCGCAAAGTTAAGAAAGCATTTACAAGATATACTAAATACATAGATCTTATACAAAACAAAAGTGTTTACAACGTGGATGCTATTGCTAATACTGTAAGACTCCCTTATGTTGTTGTAATAAGAGAATTACAGGAAATGATAAGCGAAGGGTATCTTAATGGCTATTATATAAATCATATAAGACGTATAGTTGTAGCAAAAGATCAAAGACCACAGGGGCAAGGAGCACGTCCTGTTAATGCAAGGAACGTAGTAACAGTGCGTTGTTCTGGCTGTGGTGCGAACAATGCTGTTGCAGCAGGCGTGGTTAGTGAGTGCGAGTATTGTGGAAGTCCAGTACGTGGATAATAAATGAGGAAGCAGAATAGCGGACGTAAAGTCCGCTATTTGTGTTTTATTTGCTGGTGTAGATGAATATGGCGTCCCTCATGAAGGTTGCTAACCCTTTTATATTCTTCTCATAGTACGCAGCAAACCTTTCGTCATCCACATACATCTGGGCAACACCTCTGTG
>JAAYLF010000274.1 GCA_012522035.1 Clostridiaceae bacterium | reverse complement strand
CACCCTGAAGTTATGAAAGCGGCTATTAAAGCTATTGAAAAATACGGTACAGGTTGCTCCGGATCTCGTTTTTTAAATGGTACCTTGGACATGCATTTACAGCTTGAAGAAGAGTTGGCTGAATTCGTTGGCAAGGAAGCTGCATGCACATTTCCGTCGGGCTTCCAGACAAATCTCGGCATTATTAGTGCCATTGTAGGGCGACACGACTATATTATTAGTGACAGGGAGAATCATGCAAGCATATACGACGGGTGCAGGTTGAGTTTTGGCAAAACCGTCCGCTACAAACATGACGATATGGAGGATTTGGAGCAGTGCCTTGCAAAGCTTCCTCTGGATGCCGGCAAGATTATTATCACAGATGGTGTGTTCAGCATGAGTGGAGATATTTGTAATCTTCCCAAAATTGTTGAGTTGGCCAGGAAGTATAATGCAGTCACTATGGTGGATGACGCCCATGGATTTGGTGTTCTTGGAAATGGTGGCAGGGGAACGGCGGAACACTTTGGGCTGACAGAGGAGACGGATATAATAATGAGTACATTTAGCAAATCTCTGGCTAGTCTCGGTGGCTTTGTGGCATCGGACAAGTATGTTATTGAGTATATTAAACACAACTCAAGACCTTTTATCTTCTCAGCCTCAATTCCACCCGCATCATGTGCGGCGGCTTTGGCAGCATTACGTGTTATAAAGAAGAATCCCGAGCTGGTTTCTAGATTGTCGGATTTGGCGCTATACATGAGAAATGGGCTTAAGGAAAGGGGAATTCCGGTCAGAGAATCCGTATATACAACACCTATTATCCCATTCTATACATATGATTTTGAGACAACACTCATAAGAGCAAAGGAAATTTACGATGCAGGTGTCTATTTAAATCCTGTTCTTCCGCCGGCAGCTCCTGATGGCAACTGCCTGCTTAGAATCAGCTTGATGGCAACTCATACATATGAACTGCTGGACGAAGCAATGGATATTATACACTCGGTTATTAACAAGAGTGTTAAGAATGGTTGTGATTGTTAAATGAAGAAGACGGTTGTGATTACTGGAGCCTCCAGTGGCATTGGCTATTATGCAGCAAAGTTTTTTCTGGAGGGTGGGTATAATGTATACGGTCTTAGCAGAAAGGCTGGAGACCTTGCAGGTGTCAATTACATAAGCACTGACCTTACGAACGAAGAATCCGTCAATGCGGCTTTTGATAAAATTGTTGCTGAAACTGGTGCAGTTGACATCCTTGTTAACAATGCCGGATCAGGTATATCCGGTGCTGTCGAGTTTACTGAAATGTCGGAAGCTAAGTACCAGTTTGACGTAAACTTTTTTGGCATGGTGCGCTGCATAAAATGTGCACTGGGCATAATGCGCAAGAAGGGAGGAAAAATTATAAATGTCAGCTCTGTGGCAGCTGCTTTTCCGCTCCCATTCCAAGCCTTTTACTCAGCTTCCAAATCAGCAGTTAATGCTCTAACCATGTCGCTAAGAAATGAAGTAAGGAAATTTGGGAATATTCAGGTTTGTGCAATAATGCCCGGAGATGTTAAAACCGATTTTACTTCATCAAGAAGAAAAAATGAAACAGGAGACGATGTGTATGGCGGAATCATATCCAATACCATTTCCGGCATGGAGCGTGATGAGGAAAATGGCATGTCGCCTGAATATATGGGGTGGTTGATTTATAAAGTAGCTACAAAACGGAAACTAAAACCTTTTTATATCGGAGGACACAGGTATAAGGTATTTGTATTTCTTGAGAGATTGCTCCCTAAAAGCTTTGTATCCTATGTATTGGCGAAAATGTATATAAAGTAAAATAACAGAAGAAGACCGATTCAACTAAAAATTTCGGTCTTCTTTTATATATTGCTTTTATTCTTGTGCCGCCTCAGTAGTTTCTAAATTTACTTTGGACGGAGCTGGTGACCTCTTGCCTAAGAATAGAAACCTGGTTAGTCGGAAACGATTTAAAATCAAGTGAGTCGCAAGCAATGGAACTACAATGCCTATTATTGTATGGGTGATTACTCCATATCCTAAAATCGGTTGCAGGAAAACAGTTGGCAACATATGTATGAACATTATTGCCAAGGAGTTTTTTCCCAAATATGCTAATATATCAGTTGCTTTATATTTTGAAATCTTTTGAGACAACCCTATAAAAGTAACAGAAATTGCTGTTGGAACAGTAAAGTCTAGCAAAATATGATGGTAGTTAAGACCCTTCATTCCAAAAGTATAGTTGTATTTGTCAAAAAAGATACCTGTATAAATAGCTATAGTTATCAGGCTGCTTGTTAAAAAACAGGTTTGGAGATTTTACTTAATATTCTCTTGGCATAGTAACCAAAGGCAAAATATGAGAGTGATATCAAGGTGACATCAAGATTTAATGGCACTATTATGTTATGGCTTTGGTTAAGCCATGATTCTATATGCGCAACAATGTATAGTATTCCTATTAATAGCAGCCTGTTGGCATCACTTTTAAGAAGTAATACAATTAGATTAAAAGCAATATATGTAAAGAACAAAGTTGTAACGAACCAGATGGGAGCATAAAAACCACCAATAAATCTGCCCCCTAGAAGAAGGCGTACAATATCTTCAGAAAGCCACTGCAGAGTCATTCTTTTTTGCAAAATATGAAATGCATACCTAATAGCGGTTATTGATATTAGAAAGGAAAAATAGGGGACTAATAAGCGGAGTGTATATTTTTTTAATAATGTCGGGAATTGCTCCCAGTTTTCGACCGGTTTAAAAAAGTAGCCACTGATAATAAAAAACAATGGCATATGGAACCAGTAGATATAATGGTTTATGGGCATTTCGTCGAAGTGACCTATTACTACTGTAAGAATTCCTATTCCTTTTACAACATCTGCCCATTTTTGATATGTACTTGAATTAGACATGAAAACCACCTTTGTGACAGCGTCAATATAATGTAATGTGGAACAAAATGTTTATGATGAACACAGCAAATAAACTTTTGGGCCGCATAAATTATATCAAAAATAGTGGGAATGGCAAATTCAAATATTCTTGCAGTGCCAAATAGAGGTTTTAACCTATATATCTCGCCACTTTTATTCTCAACACATTGTCCTTTAGTTGTACCTCTGACTCATCGATTAATGCACCAACAAGATTAAGATTATCGCTTTCAAAATTCATATCCGCAAGCCTCCAGTAATATTCCTCTACAACACCCTTGCGTCTCGGTTTAAGGCCTTTTTTTAACCATTCTATAAAGGTATCTGTATATATGGCTTGACGCTGAATTATAATTATGGTAGTGCTCTTATCATCTCTTTTAATACTAACGTCGATATTTCCATGTCCTCGCTCCAGGAGCACCGAAACAATTCCACTTAAAATCATTGCGATCTTATTAGGCTCGTTAATCATCCTTGTCACCCTTTCTGAAAGTCTCAATAATAGGCACAAGAACGCTTGCAACAATTCCTCCGGAAAAACCGTTGTTGTAAAGATTCACTCCACCATGGATAAATCCCACATTTGTGACGACCGCCATGTGTGTAAGTCCTGCAAGAAGGCCACATAATAGACCGAATTTGCCTGCAATTGGTGCAAGTGTGGTGGAAAAAAGGACTGATACAATAATGGCTGTTTCTGAAAGCTCGTAGCCAAAAATCAATGCGGACAGAATTGTTCCGGACATGACTGGGATGCAGTTTTTAAGATGCTTTCCAAATGCGGAAAATCCTGCTATTGTAAATATTCCAGCAAGAACAGGACCATTTACAACGCCGCCTATTGCAAGAACATAAACCATGCTCAATAGTCCCATAACCGACATGTTCAAAAAAGTAGCAGCATAGCCGGCAGAGTTTGTAAAGTCTGTAACGAGCCTTCCTCCCTTTGAAAGTATTTTCTTGTATTCCTTGAACGCTTTGATGTTAATTAAAAGAGCGAGAGCTAGCATTGAAGTAAATATGGTAAATAAAAGCCATATTATGATTGGATGATTTGAATCGGAGATAATGCTTACCGGCTCCACGGATGCGCCAAAGCTTCTTAGAAATGCTGTAAGTAATGTGCCAATTATTCCTGCAGTAAAACCTATATTGTACAGGTTGTATCCGTCGTGGAATCTAAGCATATGTGAGGATACAGGAATAATAATTAAGCCGATGATTATGCCTACAAGAAGGGCTACTATGGAACTTAGGGGAGAGGGGATTATGCTTGCAAAGCTGATTTCACTTATCACAGGTGCCAAAGCTGTTGCAAACATCAGGGGAATAATGACATTTTTCAAAGGAATCCTTTTTAGTTTGGCGTACAAGTGTCCTCCTATATAAATGGAGAAGATGTTGTAGAGATTCTTTCCAAAGAAAGCAAATCCTATGACTGTAAAATATGCAGCGATGGTAAATCCGTTAATCTCCAGTTTGTATATGTATATGAGAAGTAGATTGAACAAAGCTACTACTGCAACATTTAGCAGGGCGGCTTCAACTCCTCCGAGTTCTATAAAGTCAGTGAAAAGATTTGCTCTCGATAAAACAATACGTGTAAGGTCCTCTGCCAAAGCTGGCATTTTATTGTTTACTACTGCACGCACCAAACCTGTCAAAAGAAAAAGAGCAGGAACTGCCAGCAGTATGAAAAGAAGCGTTTTATTTGTCAGTTTCTTTTCCATATCCAACCACCTTTATTTTAGGTTACCCTATTATACCATCTGTGAGCAATATGTAAACCGTAGATTTTTTATTTAATTTGGGTGAGGTTTTTAAATTTCATACTAAAGTATTATTCCATCGCATTAAAGAATCATTACAAATAGTGATTATAATTTGTTAAGAATTATTTCATAATGTTCTAAAGCACAAAGATTTGGGAAGGGAGTATCTATCCCTAATTTTTAATGAGAAAGGAGTTTGAAAAATGGAACACAAAACTAGAAAATCGTTACTGCTTAGCTTTGTTTCCTTGCTGATTTGCGTTTCATTACTAATCGGCACTACACTTGCTTGGTTCACCGACTCAGCAACATCCGGTGTTAACAGAATTATCGCCGGAAACTTGAAGATTGACCTCCTGATGGATAAGGGGGACGGATATGTCTCCATAGCCAATGGAAAAGGAGATGTTTTCAATGAAATCGATGATGGATTATGGGAGCCAGGCAAGACAAAGGTGGCTTATCTTGCTGTTCAGAACAAGGGTAACCTTGCACTCAAGTACAACATTATAATTGATGTAACTGACGAAGGTCTTGCCGATGTTCTGGAATATGCGATTATTAACGATGTACAAAGCAGCACCGTGTTCGGCAGTTGGGAAAATCCATTGGCGATTAGTTCTAAAATATCCTTTCCCTGGGAGTCAAACAATTATCAATTTTTGATTTTGAAAAACTTTTCAATGCTTCTTCACTAATAGTTGGAAGACCAGCATAAAGTTCATTTAAATATCATTCAGTAATCATTTTTTAACTGAATCAATTCTTTTGATAATTAAATATGCTTTACAGGTATAAATTTTACATCTATTCTGTCTCCTTAACCCTATGAAAAAAGCCTGTTATCTAATCTGCCAACTCAACCCTATTACTATCAAAGGGTTTTTCGGTGATTTATGAAAAACAGTCGTTTAGGGGAACACGTCAATTTATCTCCACATAATATTAGAAAAACGCCCACTACCGTGAGCGCTAATTCAAAATATTATCAAAGTGTTCTTTATTTCGAATAATAAACTGCAGCATTTTGCGATTTGTATTTGCAAGTTCTCTGAATTTATCATAGCTTTCAAAGTATGCAATGCAAATCATCTGGATGGAGCAGATTATATAAAACACAGCCTGTTTTTCTTCCTGAGTCAGTTTACCCTCAAGGTCATAACCATGCAGAATACCGCAGAGTATATCTAACCATTTTTCATAAGCCTCGTCGCTAGCTTCAGACAAAATTCCGGTTGCACAGTAGCAGACATCCCACAAGCGCACATTTACTTCACTTAAGTCAAAGTCAATAAATCCACTTATCTCATCATCTTCAAACAGGATATTGCTGGGATTGGGGTCACCATGAATAAGCTGTTTTGGCAGTCTATCATAAAGTTTACCAAAGTTTTTAATATAGTCGTCAAAAAAGTACTCGTCAAATTCCATACCCCACTGCATTTTCTGTTGTTTAACATTCGGCAGTGCCCATACCGTTACATTTTTATACAGGTTCACTTCATCAGGCAAAATGTCTTTTTGTATAGCCTTCAAAGCTTTATGAAGTCGTGCAATGCTTTTACCGTATTTTTCGCCAAACTTCATGCAATTATCTCCAAATCTATCGGACTTGGGAAGTGGATTACCTTTTAATACTTGGGTCAGAATGAAAATTTCATTGTTTTCCAAATACTCACAGCCGGTTTTTGTCGGTATTGGAAGGGAAGAAGTAAAACCCTGTTTTTGAAGTGCTTTAGAAATATTAAGGTTTTTAAATATCTTTTCCCGGTCGCCAGCTTTGAGGATATATTCTTTACCAACTGTCCAGACATTTCCCGATACTTTTGCCCCATCCATGATAAAGATATCGCTAATTGGCAGATCTTTATCGATATCCCAATTCTCCAAAACTTTTCGTAATTCTCTTTCAGTATACAATTTTGCCACCTCCGGTTTAATTGGTATGTGTTTTGATAAATGCTTAGATACTTTTTTGGAGAACAACCATACATTTTTACAAATGCCCTATAAAACCCAGCATAGGTATCAAAACCGTATTCAAGCACCACATCTATCGCTCTTCTTCCGCTGGCAATTTCAGCAAGCGCGTGATCAAGACGCCGCTTTCAGATATAATGTGAAACTTTTTAAAAAACCGCCGTTCGCGTGGACATATACATCGCTGTAACTATAGTTCTACAATATAT
>JAAYLF010000273.1 GCA_012522035.1 Clostridiaceae bacterium | reverse complement strand
AGGGGAAAGGGGTAAGGGAAAAGGGATAAGGATAGAAAGATAAAATCCTTTGTAACCAGCATGATAAGTGGATTACAAAGGATTGATTTATTTTATTGGATAACATCCTTATCCCTTAAACCTATTCCCTTAACCCTGTTCCGAAGGAACATCTTTATTTTCAGCGGAACGACTTTATTTGCAATGGAAAGAGTTTGTTTGATGTTTACAACATGAGCCTGTTTTAGATTATCTTACTTATAATCCTTGTAAAACAAAGCTCTTATGTATCCTCTGTCTTCACTGGTTGAATGGATGTAAAACCCGCAGCCATAATAGAATCTGACCAAGGCGGTGTACTTGGAAGCTGCATGCAGCATTGCCCTTTTTACTCCCTTTGACATGAGGAGTTTGTCCACCAGGTTCATAAAAGACTTGCCTATACCAATATTCTGGTACCCTCTGCAAACACCAAACCTGCTTATATATGCAGTCCTCTTCTCTTTATTAATATCCACCCGGATGCTGCCAACCGGAACTCCATCCACAAAGCAGATATAGACATACTTGTTGACAATATCGTTGTATATGTCTTCATACGTCTCTTCCAACGCTTCCATGCTTCCCTCAAGATTTGTGTCAAGCTTGTACTTTTCAAAAGCATCAAGCATCACAGACCTGATTGCATTTACATCTTCCTCTGTTGGTGCTGCCCTTCTAATTATTAACGAGTAATCCATTTCCCATCAACCTGACCATTACAGCTTTTTGTACATGCAGCCTGTTTTCAGCCTCATCAAATACTACAGACTGTTCTCCATCAATGACATCAGAAGTAACCTCGCTACCCCGGTATGCAGGCAGGCAGTGCATGAAGATCGCATCCTTCTTGCTGTGTGAAAAGAGTTCTTTGTTTACCTGGTAAGGCATGAAAATCTTCTTTCTCTCTTCCTTTTCATCTTCCTGTCCCATGCTTGCCCATGTGTCAGTGTAAACCACATCAGCATCCCTGACAGCGTCAATTGCATCATTGGTGATGGTGACAACAGAACCGGATTTCTTTGCAATCTCAAAAGCCTCATCGACAAACTTCTGTCCGCACTCATAGCCTTTGGGAGTTGCCACAGCTATGTTCATTCCGGTTATGGTACAGCCATGCAAAAGAGATTGAGCCATGTTGTTTCCATCTCCAACGTATGCAAGCTTCAGACCTTTTAAAGTTCCTTTTATCTCGTAGATTGTTTGCAGATCCGCAAGAACCTGGCAGGGATGTTCGTCATCAGTAAGCCCATTTATAACCGGGATGGAGCCAAACCTTGCCAGATCTTCCACATCTGACTGTTTGAATGTTCTGATCATAATACCATCAAGATATCTTGAAAGAACTTTTGCAGTATCTTCAATGGTTTCTCCCCTGCCTATCTGGATGTCGTTCTGACTTAAAAACAAAGCATACCCACCGAGCTGATACATTCCAACCTCAAAGGAAACCCTTGTTCTGGTAGAAGACTTTGTAAAAATCATGCCCAAAGTCTTTCCCTTTAGATAATGATGGGTCCTGCCTTCCTTGTTATCCTTCTTCAACTTTATTGCCAAATCAATAATATCCAGTATCTCTTCCTGAGTTAAATCCTTCAAACTAAGCAAATGTTTCATAGCGCACCTTCTTTGCAAATTAATTCAGAACATTGTAAAGCGTATCCACAAAACCATCCACATCACTTTCAGTGATAATAAGTGGAGGAAGTATCCTTAATGTATTTGCTCCTACACTTCCTATCAAGTAACCCTTCTCAAACATTTTGTTCTTTACATCAGCAGCAATCGGTTCCTTGAACTCTATGGCAAACATAAGACCAACATTTCTAATTTCCGAAATACGGTCAAGATTCAATCCTTCAATTCTATCTCTAAGGTATTTGCCCATTTCTTCAGCCTTCCTGGGCATTTCTTCCTCAATTATTGTACTTAATGCAGCCAACGCTGCAGCACAGGCAAGAGGATTTCCGCCAAAGGTTGTTCCATGATCCCCAGGCTGAAAACCTTTTGAAGCTTCTTCTTTTGCGCAAATGGCACCAATAGGAAAACCATTGCCCAAGGCTTTTGCAAGAGTAAATATATCGGGTTCAATACCTACTGTTTCATATGCAAACAGTTTGCCTGTTCTACCTATACCGGTTTGTACTTCGTCAATTATCAAGAAGATTCCGTGTTTGTCACAAAGCTCTCTTGCAAATTGTGCATATTCTTTTGTGATGGGATGAACACCACTTTCTCCCTGAACAACTTCCAGCAAAATTGCGCAGGTATTTTCATTCACAGCATTCTCCAATGCTTCCATATCATTAATTGGCACATGTTTGAAACCGGGAGTAAGAGGTGTGTAAGGTTCTTTGTATTTGTCCTGACCCGTTGCTGTTGCAGTGGGCAATGTACGGCCGTGAAAAGACTTGTCAAGGCAAATAAACTCATCCCTCTTAGGCATTCCCTTTTTCTTGAAGTATGCTCTTGCCAGCTTTATTGCTCCTTCATTTGCTTCTGCTCCCGAGTTGGCAAAGAACACTCTGTCACACACCGAGTTTTCACATATCATTTGAGCCAAAAGAGCCTGATTTTTAATGTAATAGAGGTTTGAACAGTGCATAAGTTTCCTTGCCTGTTCACACACCGCATTTACAACTTTGGGATGACTGTGTCCAAGGGAGTTTACTGCTATGCCGGAAAAAAAGTCTACATATTTATTACCGGATACATCATAGAGGTATATTCCTTCTCCCCTCTCAAAACACACTTTCGTCCTGTCCCCAAATGTGTTCATATAATATTTTTTGTCAAGATCAATAATATTCTCAAGAGTCATGAAACCACCTGCTATTCATTAATTATCATTGTTCCGATACCCTTGTGGGTGAATATCTCAAGCAAGAGGCAGTGAGGTATTCTTCCATCAATAATATGGGCTGCCAAAACTCCGTTTCTGATGGCTTCAACACAACCCAACACCTTTGGAATCATTCCGCTGGTTATAATTCCCTCATCTATAAGTTGATACACTTCTTCCACAGTCAAAATTTCCAAAAGCTCATTTGTTCTGCTGTTTATAACTCCTTCCGTATCAGTAAGAAGAATGAGTTTCTCTGCCTTCATGGCAATTGCCACCTCACTGGCCACAGTGTCCGCATTGATATTGTAGCTGTGACCATCTGGTCCTATCCCAATAGGAGCAATGACAGGAATGTATTCATCAGAGGCAAGAAGCTCAATCATTTCAGTGTTTACTTTGGTTATCTCGCCAACATAACCAATGTCGGTTTGTACACCATTTACAGTCTCATAGTGTTTTTTACATTCTATCAAACGACCGTCAAGACCGCTCAAGCCAGCAGCCTTTCCGCCCTTTTCATTTATGTTTTTTACAATCTCCTTGTTGGTCTTGCCCACCAGCACCATTTGTGCCACATCCATTGTAAAGCTGTCCGTTACACGCAAACCGTTGACAAACTCACTCTTTACATCAAATTTCTTCAAGGTGCTACTTATGTCAGGACCTCCACCATGAACAACAATTGGTTTCATGCCAATATACTTTAGAAGAACTATATCCTGCATAACAAGATTCTTAAGTTCCTCGTTGACCATGGCATTGCCACCGTATTTAATAACCACGGATTTGCCATAAAACTTCTGAATGTATGGCAGTGCTTCAACCATTACTTCCGCTTTTTTTATAACCTCATCATATTTTACTGTATTTGGTTCACTCAATTTAAACACTCCTTATCACAGACATTTATACGCCGGCTCTATTCCATAGAATCTTGGCAAACCAAGCATCAGATTCATGTTTTCAACCGCTTGGGATGCGGCACCTTTACCTAAATTATCAACCAAAGAGTTGATATATGCATGGCCGTCATCCACTCTTACCTTTACCACAAGTCTGTTGGTATTGTTGACATCTTTTGTGCCATACGTTTTTTCAGACGTATCCCTGACAACAAACACCAAGTCCTCTTCTTCATACGCATTTCTTATTCTATCTTCAAGAATCTTTTCTGCTTCCTCATCAGCAAGCAAAGCAAGCTCGTCATTCAATCTCACTCTAATATTGGTATTGATACCTCTAAACACGCTTCTAAGTACAATTGGGGTGAAATTTACAGAAACTCCGGAATATCGTCGCATCTCAGGGACATGCTTGTGTCTTCGTCCATAGGAGTAAGTAATGTCATTGGATTCATTCTCAACAGTTCGTCTCGCACCTGAATTTCCAGATGTGGATACAACAGTTGCCTCTCCAACTATAAGGTCCTGAATTGGGCGCAGTGGAAGAATTACGCTGGTTGGATAGCATCCCGGATTTGCCACCAGTTTTGCATCCTTTATTCTCTCTTTAAAAAGAGCAGGCATTCCATAGACAGCCTCTTCCAGCAACTCAGGTTTCACATGCTCCATACCATACCATTTTTCAAACTCCTCAACACTAAGTCTGAAAGCACCACTCATGTCAATAACCCTGAGTCCCAAATCTCTCATTTCCTCAACATACATCATGCTTTCCTTGTCCCTGGTTGCCAGGAATACGACGTCGCAATCTTTTGCATTTCCAATTCTTTCGCTGGAATTCATTCTGAATGCGATTTTTAATTCATTGTTGTTCTCCTGTTCAATTATCCTCGTCAATTCCTGACCGACCATTCCTGTAAATCCTACAATTCCAACGTAATACATAGAAACCCTCCAAAAAAATATATAACTAACCCAAGTCTTACTTTACTTAGGTGAATTATCATAATATTATACATATGTCAGTTACAATATGCAACAAATACAAGAAAAGAAAATGTATACAGCTCTGTAAACTTTCTGAGAATAAATAACAAATGGATCAAGCATCCGTATTTAAGATATAAAGGAAAGATTTCCGTCTCACACACGAAACGGAAATCTTTCACAAGGTCAGCCCTTTTCAAAAACTCTTCTTTCATTCCATCCATTTTTTTCTTAACAAAAACATTTGTCAAAACACATATTAGAACCGAGATCAAGGAAAGAATCAAAAATGTAGCGAACACCATCATGCTGCTTTTACATAATGCAATAACAGCAACAATCATAAAAAGCAAGACAACATCAAAGCATACGGCTATACTTGAAAGTCTAAAGTCCTTGTAGCACCTCTCAAAATCATTTACATTCCGTGCAACTTCATACCTTTCAATGTTCATAAGACTTGGAAACTGAAGGCTTGGTTTTACCCATGCTTTCTGCTTTTTGTCATACTCAGCCTTCTGGTACACAAAGCCAATTTCCGTATCCCCATCCAAATCCACAACTATTTTCTGAGAAACAAGATACGGGTTTGGCTTCTTCAGCAGTTTCGCATCTCCAAAAGAAGAAAACATTTTAATTAACCCAATAACAGGAAGAAGCAGTATATTCAATATCTTCTTAAACTTTGTCAATTCTTCCTCCCGGGGAATCTGAATGATCTCCAGTTCAAAGGTGCCCTTTTTTTCAAATTTGAAAGACGCCTTTGGATCATTTTCTGTAACAACCTTGGTTTTACCCATAAAATTCACATTGAAACCAACCGGTGCCGCACCATCATATTTCATTACCACATCAAGTACCACGACAATTACCACCTTTCCTGGATTTGCTAATCTTTTATGTCACATAATGTTTATTGAATATGGCCCTCATCTCATCAACTTTTCCTGCTGCTATGATATAACTGTACTCAAAAGGTTCAAAGGATTTAAGCTCAAAGGTTCTCAAGGGAGCGACATAGCTGGTTGATGGAGCATAAGAGTTTTTGCTCCTGTCCGCCATATAAATGCCTGCAAGCAGTATTTCCGTATCGGGAACATAAAGACCTATACCGTAGTGGTTTTCATCCACCCATGCACACCATACTTCTGTATTAGCGTCCTAGACTCTGAAATATGCATCCTTGTTGTTGGCCCAGAAAGGTAGATTCTCTTTGTATGTAAGCTCATCCTTTGTCCAAGGATTGTTGCCATTGTAAAAGACGAAGGTGTCAAGATAACTGATTACGTAAAACGCAGGCATTTCCTGATGTCGTGGCTTTGCCTTGTATCCTGAAAAGTCCACAAACCGGTTGTGTACCTTTATACATTCTTTTTCAATGGAATACACATTTTCCATATAACATATCGTATACTCTGCCTGCTTTGCCCAGTCCCTGGGTCTGCATTTTATGTATATTCTGTCTTCTTCAATCTTGAAATCAACTATCTTGCTCTCATTGCCATACATGTCTCCTCCCTGAACCGGATTGTATGGCCAGCGCGCTCCATTGTACGTTCCTGGTTCATATGGTTTTTCTCCTGTTCCGTAATATGCCTGCTGAACCAGCCTGCCTGTGTCATGCCTGTTTAGAAGATTCGTTATTGACTCATCCTTGTTCTTTTTGTCTTCAATATAATTAAGAGTTCCGCCCCAAAGCAAATCAACTCCCACCTTGTAGCGGCTGTTCTCAATAAATACGGTGGTTTTTGGCACCTTTACCTTTAATATTT
>JAAYLF010000272.1 GCA_012522035.1 Clostridiaceae bacterium | reverse complement strand
TGTTATACTATACATAGTAAAGCTCACTCCTTGTTTTATTTTCACAAATATATTATAACATATTGAGGGGCTTTACTTTTTTTGTCACAAACCTAGAGAATCTTTACGCTAACTGCTTTCAGTTTGTGTTGGATGGATTTATAATTTATTACATGAATTTCATTAAAATTGAAAAAAGTTTAAAGATTTTGTGATTTACCTATTCACAAATTCTAAAATAAATGTTATCATATTTACTAGCTCACTTTGTATTACTATATATTACATATTTGCAATAACATTCTTGGCACTGAGCACTTACAAAGGATAAAAGGTGATTTAAGTGTATGAAAAGGTTATTGAGATTGTAATAGCTGATAGTGATACAAATTTTATTAACACTTTTTGTGAATACGCGAAAGGAGAGATAGGTTTTTCCATTGTTGACTACGTTAACAGTGGACAAGATGTTATACCATCAGTTAAAAAAAATGATCCGGATGTATTAGTATTGGACGCCTTGTTGCCTGTGGTAGATGGGCTCGGTGTATTAAGAAGATTACAGAATCACACCTACAACAAACCAATCACCATCATGACATCAAACTTTTCACAAGACATATATGTCCAAACTGCTATGTCCCTGGGCGCGGATTACTATCTGCTAAAGCCTGTTAATTTTGACTTTTTGTTTGAACAAATAAGGTTTCTTACGAGAGGAACCCGGACAGGCTTGCCAAGCGGATTAAAAACGCAAGGAGTATCTTCTCTTTTGTTTGACAGCAAGGAACTCTCCGAAGAAATAACAAAGATTCTGCACCAGTTGGGGATTCCTGCACACCTTTTTGGACACAACTACTTGCGTGAAGCAATACTGATGGTTGTACATGACAGAAGCCTTGCAACCAAATTAAGCAAGACCGTTTATCCGGTCATAGCGAGAAAATATGGAAAGAGCGCTGCGAGTGTCGAAAAAGCCATGCGCAATGCTCTTGATATTGCATGGGAGCGAGGACGAACGGATTTGCTTAACGAGCTTTTTGCGTATACTATAAATATCAACAAAGGACGAGCTACAAATTCAGAGTTTATAGCACTTATTGCAGACAAGCTTAGTCTCAAGTATTCAGGACACTCTTAAGAGAAAGGAGGGTTTTTTTGGAGAAAGACAATTTAAGTTTGGTTATTGCAATGGATGTCAACAGCGCACAATATTATAGCGAGCTTCACAGACTGCTGTCGAATATAAAGAACATATCTATTACAGGTGTTGTCAATGACGTGGACAGTGTTCTAAAGCTGATTGATGTACAGCACACCGATGTGTTGATAGTGGATTGTGCATTGTTTCAACATGGACTTAATGAAATCATACAGAATGCTCATAACCACAATTTGGATACATACATAATAGAATTCAACGAAAACAAGGAAAATGAAATAGGTTTTGATGCATACCTGTACAAACTTACAAAAAGCTTCAACCTTACAAATATCCTTACAGGCAATGGACAACCCAAAACAATACCGATGCAGATTGAGACAAAGCTGGACAACGAGTCTTTATATATCGACTATATGCTGCAAGACAAGCAGAATGCAGGCTGTGTTAGAGATGTTAACGAACCTGTAAAACTTGATGAAATCAAGAAGATACAGGATGGAATTACTTATCTCTTTAAACTATTGGGCGTTCCCTCACATTTGAAGGGGTACATGTATCTAAAGGCTGCAGTTGAAATGCTGTATGTCAACCCCCATAGATACAATGAACTCAAACATTCCATGTATAAATTGCTGGCTTTTAAATTTCAAACAACACAAATAAGAATAAGCAAGGGTATGAGACTTGCTGTTTTGCAGACGCTGCAAAAAGGAAATGCTGACGTACTGCAACAGCTTGGCTTCAGAAAGTACACCATTACTGAAATAGGCAATGATGAACATAAGAACAACCTGCCTTCAACCTACTGTTTTGTTGATGCTTTGGTTAGCGAATTGTATAGAATTCTTCATGAACATTAGATGAAAGGATTGATACGATGGCAATTGATGCAAGGATAATAATTGCATATACGCATCTAGGAACAACAGCGGAGTTTGTAAGAAGGATAATGGCCGACAATGTGCTGAAAGTTGTAGCTTGTGTAAGTTCTGGCGAAAAAGTCTTGTCATTGGTTAGGAAATACAAACCTGATTTTCTTGTTCTGGACTCTGCCCTTACAGGAGTCTGCGGGCTTGATATCCTAAGGCAAATATCTGTGCAAATTGAAGAGCGACCGTTTATTATAATGTACTGTGAAAAGCAGAATGACATATACTGGCAGCTGGCATACAAGTATTCTGCTGATTTGATTTTGGAAAAACCAGCTGATCCTGCTGGATTGATAGAAAGGATATATACATATTTAAACAGCAAATATGAATCATTATGCATAGACGACTGCGATTTCACGTCTAGATGCCTGGAGGTAAAAGTCACAAAGGTACTTTACACCCTTGGTCTTCCCCCCAAATTCAAAGGTTTTCATTATCTGCGTCTTGCGCTTATACTGGTTGCACAAGACAGTGAAAAACTGTTCTCCGTTACAAAAATACTTTATTCTCAAATAGCCGAACAATTCGGAGTATCTAACCGCAGTGTTGAACACTCTATACAAACTGCCATACAATGTATTTGGAATTCATGCAATTTCGACAATCTGAAAGAAACGCTGGGCTTTTCAATAAACAGCAGTCAATCCCCCACAAATGTGGAATTCATTTCGCTATTATCTGATGCAATTAGATTAAATATGATTTGATTTATTAATCATTGAGCTCCCGTAGAATATCCGTAAAACAGGATATAATTACAGAATTTGTTGGTCTGTCATTCAAACTGTACTTCATTCCAAATTGGTACAAGGGTTCCAATTTGTTCGTTTGCCAGACCTTAGCCACTGCATGCCTGATTGCTCTTTCCACACTTTCATTACTTACATTATATCTGTCAGCAATGGCAGGATAAATGTCCTTAGAAAGGCTTCCTGCCCTAATATCCATCAAAGTCATGAGACATGCGTCGCGCAAGTATAAAAAACCCTTGTGCTTGGGATTAAAACCGCAATTTACAAGAAGTTTCGTAGCCTGCCTGTACATTTCAATCGGGAACTCCGCATTGTCAAAAAAGTTTAATTTTGATTTTGTCTCCACCTCAGTCAAACCATGCTGGATAACCAAATTCAAATGCTTTATTACATCTTCATTGCCTATTGTCTTGTCTGCAAAAAAAATATTCTCATAATTACCCATGTCCTTACATTTATATATATCACTTCCTGTAAAGACCAGGGTTGTTCCTTTGTATTCTGCTTTGTCAATTTCATTTTTAAGTAGTTTGAAATCCGCCTCGATAAACGAGTCGTCAATTATAACTAAATCAGAATCCAGTTCTACTGCCATGGAGAAAGCTTCTTTGAGTTTTTCTGCAAATCCTAGGTTTTTTATAGTATGGGAT
>JAAYLF010000271.1 GCA_012522035.1 Clostridiaceae bacterium | reverse complement strand
TTGTAGAAATACTTGCTGTCCCTGTAGCCTACGTAGTTCATAATTGAAAGAACATCCGAATCACTGCTGCAGAGCATATGGGCAGCAGTTTCCAGCCTTATCATTTTTGTGTATTCGGTCAAAGTAAGACCCACCTTTCTTTTGAACAAAACGGAGAAGTATTTTGGTGTAACATGAGCTTTTTCTGCAAGAAGCTTTAAGGAAACCCGGGAAAAGGAAGATGAGTCCTTGAAGAAACTGTTCACAAGTTCCAAAAGCTCGTCTCTTGTAAAGCAGGGGTTTTGCTCGGAGCTGATATTTGCAGGACGCGACATCTTCAAGAGAAGGCTTCTAAAGTGATTATGCAATACTTTCTCATACCCAGCCTTTTTATTGTTGTACTCATACAGCATGTCCTGGATAATGTTTTTAAACTCTGCTCCTCTCCCTTTGATGATGCGTGCCTTAAAGTCAAAAGAACAATCCTTTGGCACTGCTTCAGGAAGAAAAATTACATTAATCCATGCAAAATCCCTGGAAAGAGGCTGGAATTTATGGGTGTCATCTTGTGCGACACAGACCAGGTCGCCAGCCTTTATATTCTTCTGAACGTCGTTTACTGTGTACAAGCCTTGTCCCTTTGTTATGTATGTAATCTCAAAAAAATCATGAGCGTGTACCATTATTCCATGGTTGAACATGGACTCGTTCATGCATATTTTTTCTCCCCTTCTAGAAAGCTCGCAGAACTTGAAAACCTTCATGACTTGCACCTCTCATCTTTTACTCGGACCAATTTATTATATACCACACACAATGTGTTGAAATAGCCTAAAAAATCTGGTTGAATTTCTCCCCTTTATTAAACCTTTCCGTGTGATATGATTTATTTACACATATCGTAGTATTACAAAAGGGGGTTAAACAAATGAGAAAAACCTGGTTTTTATACTTTCTGGTTCTAATCCTTATCCTTTCAGGCTGCAATTCTGAAAGCGGCGACAAGGATGGTGCCAAATCAACACCTACTCCCGCCATAAGAACCGAGGCTCCGGGTAATACAGAAGAGCCTGACGAGGATCCAACAGCAGAACCTACTGAAGAACCAACACCCGAGCCGGTTCCAACAGTTGAGCCAGGCAAGGAAACCTATGCAGAAGGAATAAAGGATCCTGACAAGGGTATAAGATACACCTTCAGGCCTTCGAAGGGACGAGCCGACCACATCATGATCAACGAATCCCTGGCTACACAGTTCTTTGCCACAACCACTTTCAACAAGATTGAGTTGGAGTGTCCAAGCTATCATGACAATATTGGTACTATTGTAATGGAGCTTTACAGATGGATGGGTTCATATGACCTTACCCTTGACAAGGAGAGCAATCCTCCGCTTGCCGTAAAAGAATTTGTTGATTATGCCGACAATGCTCTTCTTGCAATGGAGTTTGACGAACCCTTGGTTGATGGCGAGTATCTTCTCTATCTCACCACTCCTGATCCGACAGAACAGGTAGGGGTTTGGGCAACCTATGAAGCGGAAGACTTGCATACAAGAACGTACAGAGATGGTGTGGAATTTGAAGGAGTAGGTTTTGGTCCGATAATCTACTACACAAAGACACCCAACAAGCTTTATGGACCCATTTCAGGCTGAAGGAAAAAAGTATGATGAAAATGTATGAATACCAACCCTTTTACGAATCAGACAAAAAAGTACTCATGTTCTATCATTTGTGGCATGGCGCCTTTACCGAAAGCGCTGTAAGTATTGACGTTCATGCCCCAAGGAACATAACAAGAATAATAAAAAAGAACAGGGATGCTCTAAATAAAGAGGCTGTTTGGGGCTCTTATATCTCCTATCATTATTGGGGAGAGCCCTTGTTGGGCTACTACGATCTTGCCAATGACGAGGTTGTTATCAGAAAGCATGCCCAAATGCTTGCAGATGGCGGCGTGGACGGTATTGTAATTGACTATTCCAATTACATGGGAGGTCGTGGAAAAGCCTATACAAAAAAAGAACTCACAAATCTTTTAGAGACATATTTAAAAATACGGGAAGAAGGAAACAGAACTCCCGATGTGGTCATAATGTGCACTTGGATCGCAGAAGAAGGTGCCAGGGCTGCAAATGACTTCTACGAAGACTTTTACACAAAGGACAAATACTATGATCTTTGGTTCAAGTGGGAAGGCAAGCCCCTTTTACTTGTGCATTCGCGAAGGCTTTCAGAGAAGCAAAAAAACTTTTTTACCACAAGAAGGCCCTACCCTTTCCTGACACCTGTTGACGAAGAGCATGCCTGGCCCTGGCTTTCGCTGTACCCACAGAAATGCGGGTATACAAAGGACAATCCGAAGGAAGTTGTTTCAGTCGGTGTTGCTCAAAATTGGTCTGAGAGCCTTGATTTTTTCAGCGCAAGAGATGAAAACGGGTATTTCATAACCAGAGGAAGGAGCTGGTCTTCAAAAGGGCAAAAACTATTAAAAGATCCAACCAGCAGCCTTTATGAAAGCAATAAAGGGGCCAATTTCAACGAATGTTTTGATAGAGCCATCGAGCTTGACCCAAGCGTCATTTTTGTAACGGGTTTCAATGAATGGATTGCGGCAAGATTCAAAAATGTTCCCAACTGGGCATGCATGTCAAAGGATCCAACGCCGCCCTTTGGAGCCTTCTGCGATGCCTTCACCACAGAGTTCAGCCGGGACATTGAACCTACAAGAGAAGAAGAACTCAAAGACAGTTTCTATTTGATGCTGGTGGATAATGTGCGCAGATACAAAAAATTGGAGAGAAAAGCTGCAAAAATAAATCCAAGCAGGATTGAAATTGATGGTGATTTTAACGACTGGGATGAAGTAGAACCAAAGTACCATGACGATGTTTGTGATATTGCAAACAGGCATGCAAGAGGTATAGGCAGGCATTTTTATGTAAACACAACCGGAAGAAACGACTTCAAACTTATGAAGGTTGCCTATGACGATGAATGCATTTACTTCTTCTGTGAAACAGTGTCTGATATTACACCATGTACCGGACAAAACTGGATGAATCTCCTTTTGCATGTTTCTTTTGACATGCCTAACTGGGAAGGTTACAATTTTATTGTAAACAGAACAGGAGTCAGGGAAAACCACACTACCCTTGAAAAATCCTTGGGAGGTTTTAACTGGGAAGTTGTTGACGACAAAATACCGTACCGGGTTAAAGGCAACAAGCTTGAGCTGGCTATAAAGAGGAATCTTCTTGATCTTTGTGACAAGGATATTTACTTAATGTTCTAATGGTGCGACAACACAAACTACAGCGATATTTTAAACTTTTACACCGATGGCGACACAGCTCCCAATGGAAGGTTCAATTACAGGTTTTCTACAAAGGAGGTACAGACATGACAAGAAAAATACTGGCAATACTTCTTTGCCTTCTAATGGCCGCCACACTAATGGGCAATACACCCTTTTGGGACACATACCCCGACACATGGGTGCTGATTGATGAACTGGGAAGAGAAACTCCCACCCTGAAGGAAACCGGTCCTGTGAGGAAGGATAAATACGTAGTTGTTTTCTATCACATTTGGCATGGGGATTTCATGGCTCCCACAGTAAGCAGCGATCCTCAGGCTCCAAGGAACATATCGAAAATAATCAGGGAGAATGAGGACTGGCTTACAAACACGAAACTCTGGGGACCAAACATATCCTACCACTACTGGGGTGAACCCTTGTTTGGTTATTATGACCTTGCCAATGATGAATATGTCATAAGAAAGCATGCGCAAATGCTTTCAGACTGCGGTGTTGATGCAATTGTCATCGACTATTCCAACTACATGGGAGATGGCGGCATGGGATACACCAAAAAAGCCCAGACCAAGCTTCTCAATGTATACAACAAGATAAGGTCCGAGGGCAAAAAAACTCCTCAAGTAATGTTCTTGTGCACCTGGGGTCTTTCTGAAAGTGCAAAGGCAGCTCAAGACTTCTACAATGATTTTTATACAAAGGAAGAGTACAAAGACCTTTGGTTCATATATGAAGGAAAACCACTGATACTGGCACATCCGAACTACATGAGTGATGAACTTAAAAACTTCTTTACAATAAGGAAACCCTATCCTTTTTATACTCCTGTAGATGCTGAAAACTCCTGGCCGTGGCTGTCCATTTATCCGCAGGAACCTGGATACACGCAGGATAATCCATGCGAAGTGGTTTCAGTAGGGGTTGCACAGAACTGGTCCGGGAGTCTTGATTTTATGAGCTCACAGGATGAAAACGGCAACTTTATTGCAAGAGGAAGAAGCTTTACATCAAAGAACCAAAAACTTTTAAAGAATCCTGTCAGCAGTGAATATGAAAGCAAGAAGGGCCTGAACTTCCAGGAATGTTTTGACAGGGCAATTGAACTTGATCCTACTGTCATATTCGTTACAGCGTTCAACGAATGGATTGCAGCAAGGTTTTTGGATATACCCGACTGGGCTGCATTATCCAAGAACCCAACTCCACCGTTTGGCGGTTACTGTGATGACTTTACCACGGAATTCAGCAGAGAGATAGTACCTACCAGGGAACGCGG
>JAAYLF010000270.1 GCA_012522035.1 Clostridiaceae bacterium | reverse complement strand
GTAGTTGGTGCGGCTCACATGGTAGGTGACAGCGGATTGGTAAATCAGCTGGAAGCAAAGGGATACAAGGTAGTAAAAAGATAATCTATGAAAGGGAAATGTTATAGGTTGTTATGAAAGGAAAAAGAATTGCAATTCTAATATTGGTAATATTGGCACTGAATTGTGTAATGACAGCATCCGCAGATGAACGTCCCAAGCTTGTTGTTGACAGTGAATTCTACGCTGATGCATTTGGCAGTGTCAATCACGTTAGCGAACTGTACTATGAAAATGGTGCAATCAAGATTACATTTACGCCAGGAGGGAACGATCCTTACATATATCTGCCTGTGTCGTTGATGGGTAACATACTTTGCGACGAGTACAAGGTTTTGGCCATAAAGATGAAAGCGCCCCAGCCTGGTACTGGCAACCTGTATTTTGCAACGGACAGGTACAACAGTTTGGATGAGAACAAGAATGTACGTACATTGGAGTACAGGGCGGATGGGAATTGGCAGATAGTGACTGTTGATTTCAGTTCAAATGAATATTATGAAGGCATAGTCACCCAGTTCAGGTTTGATGCGTATCCAAAAAGTGTGGATGGTGTTCTGGAAATAGAATGGATTGCCATGTTTCGCTCTATTGAAGAGGTAAAGGAAGTTGAAGGCGGCGATGAGGAAGAACCCGAGGAGACTCCCAAATATCCAGGTCCGACCAGGACACCTGATTTTGTTCCTCAAAAGGAAAAAGCGGATGCAAGAACCACCGTCCTGATGGTTCTGTTCGGTGTTCTTTTTGCCTGTGTTGTTTCAGCCTTGATAATATCCATATTATACTTGAAAAAGGTGAAAGAGGCACAATATTAACCATTTGGCCATATTCTAAACTTGACTTTTCAATCAGGATAACGGTAATATAGATTCATAGTACTAATAAAATATGGTGATCAAATGGAAAATTATTGCAAGTTTGACAGAATAGTTTTGATAGGTATGCCATGTTCAGGAAAATCCTCAATTGGTCGTGCCCTTGCAGAATACTACAACTATCAGTTTATAGATATGGATGATATGATAGTTGAAAAGGCGGGCATGTCGATTGAGGAGATTTTTGAAAAACTTGGCGAGGATAAGTTCAGGGAGTTTGAATACCAGGTAAGCTGCGATTTGAGAAACATGAGTAAAGTTGTAATTGCCACTGGTGGTGGCGTGGTTACAAGACCGAAAAGTATAGAAGCGGTAAAGGAAGGCAGCTTTGTGATATTTATCCACAGGGAGTTTCTGCGTCTTGCAACTACTCCTAAGCGTATTCTCGACAAGAGGCCGATGTTGAAGAAGACGACATTTGAAGGTCTCTTACAGCTGTACAAAACAAGACTACCCCTTTATCGAAAGTACGCTGACATAGAGATATCAAACGATCACAACAGAAGCGATGCAATTGCGAAGATAATCAGAATCATACATAGGAAGAGCGTGGGGCTGGAATGAGAATTCTCGTTATCAACGGACCGAATCTGAACATGCTGGGCATCAGGGAAAAGAATGTTTACGGAAGCAGAACATATGAGGATTTATGCACATACATTAAAAATGAAGCTGAAAAACTCAATGTGGAGGTTGAGCTTTTTCAGTCTAATCATGAAGGTGCCATTATTGATGAGATTCATAAAGCTTACCAGAAATTTGACGGAATCATTATCAATCCAGGTGCGTATACTCATTACAGCTACGCCATATATGATGCATTGAAATGTGTGAATATAAAGACGATTGAAGTTCATATCAGCAATATCCATGAGAGGGAAGAGTTCAGAAGAATATCCGTAATTAAGGATGCCTGTGTAAATCAGATTTCCGGACATGGATTTGCTGGGTATAAATTGGCTCTGGAAGAGCTTGTACTAGAAAGCAGGGAATGATTTAGTTGGGTAAAGGATTGCAGCCCGATATTTGGGTTTCAGACATATATGCAATTAATCTTGAATATTTAAAGGGTATTGGAATCAAGGCGCTTTTTTTTGATATAGACAACACACTCATACAATACTCTGATCATTCTTCCAGTGACCAGCTGGATGCATGGCTTGAGAGGGTGTTGGATGAAGGTTTTGGTGTTGGATTTTTGTCAAATGGGAAGGACGAAAGAATCTTTTCCTTTGCTGACAAGGTCACTGTAAAAGGAGATAAACTGACCAGACATCCTAACTTTAAAGTCACAGGCAGCGCGAGAAAACCTCTTTCCAAAGGTTTTAGAGAGCTTGCCGGAAAGTTCAACCTGAAAAAGCATCAGGTTGCAATGGTTGGCGACCAGCTGTTTACAGACATTCTAGGCGGCAACTGGTACGGATGCTACACCATTTTGGTTGACCCTATAAACCGGGATGATGACCACTGGTTTGTCAGCTTCAAGCGTATTTTTGAAAAACCCTTTTTAAAAAAGTTTACGAAGAGTTGATTGTATGACCAGGATAAATGGAGAAACAAAACTTTATGGATTAATTGGACATCCTGTCAAACATTCCTTGTCCCCATTGATACAGAATACCTTAAGCATTGTTATGGGGCTTAACAATGTGTATTTATGCTTTGATACACCGCCCGGGCAGCTTGAAAAAAAGGTAACAAGCCTAATAGGTGTGGGTGTTGAAGGGTTTAACGTAACCATGCCCCACAAGGAGGAAGTAATCAAGTATATTGACGAATTGTCCGAAAGTGCCTTGTATGTCAATGCCGTGAATACGGTGTTTGTGGATAAAGGTATTGCAAAGGGATTCAATACGGATTGCGAAGGATTTGTAAGAAGCCTGAAGGAAAACTTTGGCTATGGTGTGGAAGGGGATAGTGTCCTGATGCTGGGAGCAGGAGGTGCTGCAAAGGCAATTGCAGTTGGTCTTTTGCAGGATGGTTGTAAAAAGCTGTACATACAAAACAGGACATTAAAAAGAGCCAAAGATTTGAAAGATTCCCTGCCAGATTTTTCAGACAGGATAGAAGTTGTGGAAGATATAAAACTTATCCCGGAAGATGTGGATGTAATTGTCAACACGACCAGCGTTGGCATGCATGGTGAACTGGAAGGGAAAAGTCCGCTTTCTGATGGTTATGAGTTTAATAAAAACCAGAGAGTTGTAGATATTATATACAGTCCGCCAGAAACGCTTCTTCTAAAAAAGGCAAGGGAGAAGGGTGCCAGTACATTGAATGGCTATTCCATGCTTTTCTGGCAGGCGGTGATTGCTTTTGAGATATGGAACAAGGTTAAAGTCGGCAGGGACGAACTTGATGAAATTTTGAAAATACTGAAAGAAAATGGAGTAATGATATGAAGACAAGAATAGAGTTGTTTAGAGAAAAGTTGAGAGAAAAAGAAGTTGATTCAGCCCTTGTTACATCATGGCAGAATGTGTTCTATCTCTCCGGTTTCACTGGGTTTGGTGATGCCTTTTTGTTTATCACACAACAAGCCCAGTACATTTTGACTGATTCCAGATACCTGGTGCAGGCTAAGGAAGAATGCCCGGATTTTGATATAAAAAACATACCTGTCAGCGACTATGGCAAGATTGCTGGGTTTATTCAAGAACAGAATGTCAAATACATTGGATTTGAAGACAATCACATCTCATTTTTGACTTACAAGAAAGTGACAGAGCTTTGCACAAATTGCAGTTTTGCAGCAATTGGCGGTATTATTGAGGACATTAGATGCATAAAGAGTGCGGATGAGATTGAAATTGTTCGTAAGGCATGCGACATTGTAGTGGAAACTTTTAATGACGTGCTTGGGTTTATAAAAGAGGGGGTTAGTGAAAAAGAAGTGGCTGCCGAGATTGAGTATGGTATCAGAAAGAGGGGAGCTGACAAAACTTCTTTTGACACCATAGTGGCATCCGGCTATCGGGGAGCACTTCCACACGGCACTGCCTCCGATAAGGTAATAAAGAAAGGCGAGGCCATCACAATGGATTTTGGAGCCTTCTACAACGGATACTGTTCCGATATAACCAGAACAGTCTTTTTGGGCGAACCGGATGAAAAAATGAGGGAGATTTACAATGTTGTGCTAAACGCAAATAAAAAGGCAATAGACTCATTTGAAACTGGCATGACAGGACGGGATCTGGATCAGATTGCAAGGGAGTATATATCAAACGCAGGTTACGGAGATGAGTTTTCCCACGGACTTGGTCATGGAGTAGGCGTTCAGGTTCATGAAGAGCCCAGAATAACCAAATATGGAGACAAGGAACTTGTAGAAGGCATGATATTCAGTATTGAGCCCGGCATATATGTAGAAGGTCTTGGAGGCGTCAGAATAGAGGACCTGGCAACAGTAGTGGATGGAAAACTTACAGTTCTTACAAAGAATGCTCCGAAAGAAATGATAATATTGTAAAAATCAAAGCTGCCCCAAAAAGGCAGCTTCGTTTTATGTTATAGGAAATTGCTCTATATCGGCATAAGGAAGAAAGCAGAAAAAATGTAAAATATATACATTAAGG
>JAAYLF010000269.1 GCA_012522035.1 Clostridiaceae bacterium | reverse complement strand
GTGTGCTGTAGAGCTAGGATACATCAGCAATGACATTGGTTCTTTATTTTCAACCTTCTTTAATATGGATCCCATATACAAGGGGATGGAGTCCTTTGACAAAAAATGTCCTGTATGCAACTCCAGCATTAATACGATCAATAATACAGGAAAATTTGGATGTTCCGAATGCTATGAGACGTTTAACAAGGAAGTGCGTGCTCTTTTAAGAAAGATTCATGGCAACTGCGTGCACAAGGGTGCAGCTCCTTATGTGGTGGCAGCAAATAATGCAGACAAGAGTTTTTCTGAAGTTAGCCAAAGACAGATGGAACTGATTAGACTAAAGCAGCTTATGCAGGAAGCGGTGGATAGTGAAGAGTTTGAAAAAGCAGCTGAGTTAAGGGATAGAATAAAGGCTATCGAGGAAGGTGAATAATATGTCAGGTTGGTTTACCAAAAGTGGTCCGATGCAGGATGTGGTTATAAGTTCTCGTGTCAGACTGGCCAGGAATTTTAAGAATTTGTCTTTTCCTACATCGGAGAATATAAAGAGTGCGGAAGAAAGCATATCCATTGTAAGAAAAGCTGTTGATTCAGTAAAGGATCTCAATTGCAAGGTTATTGACCTAAGCAGCCTTCCTCAGCTTGACCAGGAGTATCTTGTTGAAATGAACATGATGAGTTTCGACATGATCGGAAAGAAGATACCTACTGCTTTGGTAATCAAGGAAGGTAACGACAATCTGGCGGTTATGGTTAATGAAGAGGATCATATGAGGATACAATGCCTAATGCCTGGCTTGCAGTTGGAAGAAGCGTACAAGCAATGTCTTGAATTTGAAGGTATTGCCGAGTTTCAACCCTTATATGCCTTCAGCCATGAGTTTGGATACCTGACCAGCTGTCCCACAAATACAGGTACAGGTCTAAGGGCATCTGCGATGGTTCATTTGCCTGCGCTAGAAAGAACAGACAAAATTGAATCCTTGATAGATCAATGCAGAAAGATGGGTGTGGCGGTAAGAGGTTTTCATGGAGAAAACACACAAAACCTGGGAAGCTGCTACCAGATATCAAACCAGGTTACCATGGGCTTTACTGAACATGAAATAATTTCAGGCATTGACAATCTCATAAAAAACATAATTCAGCTTGAAAGAGAAGCTCGTGAGACGTTAAGGTCGAAGTTTGGCATAACCTTTGATGATATGATTTTCAGGGCTTATGGAATCCTTACAAATGCCAGGATGCTTACATCTGATGAGGCATTGAGGCTGTTGTCCGAGCTTAAACTGGGCATTGACCTTGGAATGTTTACAGAATATAACACTACAGATATAATTGCTCTTATGTCTAATGTTCAACCAGCATCCCTGCAGAAGATTTCTGGTAAACTACTGTCACCAGGAGAAAGAGACATATTAAGAGCAAATATAATAAGAGAAAAGTTAAAGTCGAAAACACAATGAATGGAGGTTGACTTAATGAGATTTACAGATAGTGCGTCAAACGCTATAAATACAGCAATAAAGAAGGCAATATCATTAGGATTGCCATATGTAGGTACGGAGCACATACTATACGGTATAGTTTCTGAGAAACAGAGCATATCAGGAAAGCTTTTTGCCAAACATGATGTAACACCTGAGAAAATTGAACCTTTTCTTAACAGACTGGCTGGAGACAACGTGGGCCAGAAAGTTACCATAGAACAGGCCAGATATACACCAAGAACAAAAAGGGTCATAGATAACAGTTTCAGGGAAGCATCCGCGCGGGGCCAGAACTTTGTTGGCACAGAGCATCTTTTGGTTTCCCTCATATCTGAACCCGACAGTATAGCTGTAAGAATACTTATGGAAATTGGTGTTGAACCGCAGAAATTCCTTATGGACCTCAACATGATCCTTACGGGTCAGGAGATGATGTCCGGAGAGAATGTAGGCGGCATGCCGAACATGAATACTGTTGGCAATGACACAAGAAGGCAGGAGGACCTGACGATTTTGAAATTTGGTAAAGACCTTACCGAAATGGCCCGGGGAAAGAAGTTTGACCCGGTAATTGGTCGTGAGAAAGAAGTCCAAAGAATAATGCAGATACTCAGCAGAAGGACAAAGAACAACCCATGTCTGATAGGAGAACCTGGTGTTGGTAAAACTGCAATTGTTGAGGGGCTTGCCCAACTGATTGCTTCCGGTGATGTTCCAGAGATTATGCGGGACAAACGAGTTATTACACTTGACTTGTCCAGCATGGTGGCTGGTACCAGATACAGAGGAGATTTTGAAGAGAGGATCAAAAAGGCTATTGATGAGGTAATCAAGAGTAAAAACATCATCCTCTTTATAGATGAACTTCATACAATTATTGGAGCAGGCAGTGCAGAGGGTGCTCTGGATGCAGCAAATATTCTAAAACCTGCTCTTTCCAGAGGAGAACTGCAGATTATAGGTGCAACAACCCTTAATGAGTATAGAAAACACATTGAGAAGGATGCAGCGCTGGAAAGAAGGTTCCAGCCAATCATGGTTGACGAACCCAGTCCTGAAGACACAATAAGGATAGTATTTGGGTTGAGGGACAAATACGAGTCCCACCACAATGTTACAATCACGGATGAGGCTTTGAAAGCTGCAGTATACTTGTCCCACAGGTATATCAGCGACAGATTTCTTCCTGACAAGGCCATAGACCTGATTGATGAGGCAGCTTCAAAGAAACGCCTGCTTTCATATACATTAACTCCTGATCTTAAGAATCTGGAAGAGGCCTTGGCAAAGCTGCAGGCTGAAAAAGAAGAGGCAATAAATCATCAGGACTTTGAAAGAGCGGCAAAAATACGGGATGAAGAAAGAAGAATAAAAGGAGAACTTGAGGAGAAGAAGAACGAATGGGACAAGAAAAAAGCAATGTTATCCGGCACTGTAACGGAAGATGACATTGCCGAAATCGTTGCTGACTGGACAGGTATTCCTGTAACCAGATTGAATGAAGATGAAGCTGCAAGACTCCTTAATCTGGAGCGTCAATTGCATGAAAGGGTAATAGGACAGGAAGAGGCTGTAAAGGCTGTTGCCAAGGCCATAAGGCGTGGAAGAATGGGCTTGAAGGATCCAAAGAGACCTACCGGTTCATTTATTTTCCTTGGGCCTACAGGTGTTGGCAAGACTGAGCTGTCAAGGGCTCTTGCCGAACTGTTGTTTGGAGATGAGCAATCCATGATAAGAATTGACATGTCTGAGTACATGGAGAAGCACAGCGTGTCCAGACTGATTGGTTCACCACCAGGTTATGTGGGTTATGATGAAGGTGGGCAACTGACTGAAAAGGTTAGAAGAAAACCTTACTCCGTGGTTCTGTTTGATGAAATAGAGAAGGCGCATCCTGATGTTTTCAACATCCTTTTGCAGATAATGGAGGATGGAAGGCTAACAGACTCTCATGGTAGAGTTGTGGATTTTAAGAATACGGTAATAATCATGACCTCAAACGTGGGTGCACGGAATATTACGGAGCCAAAACGTCTTGGCTTTGCTGATCCTGACATATCCGAGCATGAGAATTATGAGAACATGAAAAAGAATGTCATGGAGGAGCTTAAGAGAACCTTCAGACCTGAGTTCTTGAACAGAGTAGACGATATAATTGTGTTTGAGCCTCTTTCAAAGGAGCAGATAGTGAAGATTGCCCAGCTGCTTCTTAATGACCTTAAGAAGAGAGCAAGTCTGAATGATATAGAATTGACCTTTGAAGATGGTGTGGCAGAGTTCATTGCCGATAAAGGTTTTGATCCAGTCTTTGGTGCAAGACCTCTCAAGAGGGCTATACAGACACATCTTGAAGACAAATTGTCCGAGGGCATGTTAAGAGGAGACATTGACAAGGGTAGAATAACAATTTACATTGAAGATGGTACTCCCAAATACAGAAAGACAGAGTAGACATGGCGAAGAGTAAGACGAAATTCTTTTGTAATGAATGCGGATACGAGTCCGCAGGCTGGCTTGGAAGGTGTCCTGGCTGTGCTCAATGGAATACCTTTGTGGAAGAGAAGATAACCAAGGAGGTTTCTGGTGCCTTAAATACAGGCATCAGAAACACTCCTGTTGCAGTACCTATCAATGAGGTATCCATTGATGATGAGAATAGGTTAAGTACATCCATTGATGAATTGGACAGGGTAATCGGTGGCGGAGTTGTAAAGGGATCAATGATTCTGATTGCAGGAGATCCCGGCGTTGGAAAGTCGACTTTAATGCTCATGCTTTCCGGAAATATTGCAAAAAGTCACAGAGTACTGTATGTGTCTGGAGAAGAGTCTGTACGGCAGATCAAAATGCGTGCCAAAAGGCTGAATGTGGACGCCAGTGAGCTGTATTTGGTTTCAGAGACGAATATCAATTCCATAACAAGGCTAGTTGAAGAAATCCAGCCTTCCTATCTTGTTGTAGAC
>JAAYLF010000268.1 GCA_012522035.1 Clostridiaceae bacterium | reverse complement strand
CCTATGAAGAATACAAAATGCCATCTGCTAATATCAAGAGCCCGTATCTGAATTGAAACGGAAATCTGCGCAATTCCTGTAAACAATGCCCATAGACCAAAAATTATGAAATAAGAGTCATAGTTTGTTACAAGCCTGTTAAACAGGATGTAGAATCCCAGAAGGATTTGCAAAAATCCCTGAGACAGTATCCATCCAGGTCTGAAGTATGCTCTTGGGTTGCTTATGAATGCAGTAATGCAAACAAGACCGCAAACCATCAGCACGGTGCCTGTTATTATAATATGTGACAAAAAGTCGTTTAAAGGTTTTACAATATAAAACACAGAAAGAAGAATGTACAATATGCTGTTTATAAACAGAAAGAATCCTCCTGTATTTTTTTTGTTCAGCATCATATCACCTCTTGGTTGCGTTTACACTCCAAAGATAACTGTCACGGCACATTTTTTCCAAATCATACTCAGCCTTCCAGCCTAATAATCTGTAAGCTTTTTCAGGATTTGCATAACATTCTGCAATATCTCCTGGTCTTCTATCTGTAAATACATAATTGACATCCACATTGTTAACCTTCATGTAGGTATGTACCATCTCAAGAACTGAGTACCCTTTCCCCGTTCCCAGATTAATGCTTTCAATTGTATTGAAGTTCTCAATATACTCAATTGCCTTGACATGTCCCTTGGCCAAATCTACAACATGAATATAATCTCTAACACCTGTTCCGTCTTTCGTATTGTAATCGTTACCAAAAATCTTTAATACAGGCAATTCCTTTTGTGCCACCTTGTTAATCATTGGCATAAGGTTGTTGGGTATTCCCTTTGGGTTCTCCCCTATCAAATAACTCTCATGGGCTCCAACAGGATTAAAATACCTTAGGAGTATAATCGACCATGAGTTGTCTGCGGCAAAGAGATCTCTTAACATTTCTTCTATCATTAATTTGGTTCTTCCATATGGATTGGTAGCTGATAATGGAAATGTTTCATCGATGGGAACACTTTTAGGATCGCCATAAACCGTTGCAGAAGAGCTGAAGACAAATATCTTGACATTGTGTCTGACCATTGTATTCAATATGGTTAGTGTACCTTGAATATTATTGTGATAATACATGAGTGGTTTTTCGCAGGACTCCCCTACTGCCTTGTATCCAGCAAAATGCATAACAGCATCTATTTTGTTCTCTTCAAATATTCTCTCCATTGCTTCTTCATCAAGCATATCGCATTCATAGTTCTTGAAGGATTTTCCCGTTATTTCCTTTATCCTGTCCAAAACTTCCGGAGAACTGTTGTAATAATTATCAAATACAACAATATCATGTCCACTATTTAAGAGCTCAACACAGGCATGGCTTCCAATATACCCCGCGCCACCAGTTACAAGAATAGTCAATTTTCATCGCCTCTTTCAATTATTACTCTGTTTATCTTCTGATCCGTAAATGGCTTGTCCCTCATGTCTGTTTCAGTTTCAGCTATCCTGTCTACAACCTCCATACCTTTCACTACTTTGCCGAAAGCGGCATAGTTTCCATCAAGGTGAGGAGCATCCTTGTGCATGATAAAAAATTGTGAACCTGCAGAATTGGGATCAAAGGCTCTGGCCATTGAGATGCCCCCTCGTGTATGTTTCAAAGGATTTCTAAAGCCGTTTGAATCAAACTCACCTTTGATAGTATATCCTGGGCCTCCTGTTCCCGTACCATACGGGCATCCACCTTGTATCATGAAACCTTTAATAACTCTATGGAATATAAGTCCGTTGTAGAATCCTTCCTCAGCCAGTTTTACAAAATTGGCAACAGTTATAGGATCAATATCCATATATAGCTCAATTTCAATTCTGTCCTTGTTTTCCATTTCGATTATTGCTTTCATAATTTACCTCCACATATTAACTTTATTAGTATATATCCCCGCCAAATTATTGTCAATCCATTGGCTGAGGCTTGATTGTAATGAAATACTTTGCAAGGTTCCCAACTTCTATTGTCTGTCCTTTGACTTCATGACCAATGAAGCCTGCAACATCAGTAATTGTCACTGTAGCATATCCTGCCAAATCGTGCCCTTTAACAATAATTATATCATTAGCCTTGACTCTCAAGTTTCTAGGGTCCTGAGTTGTAATATTCAACTTAATTGTACCGTTTACAGATACGTATACTCCTCCTCTTTTCTTCCCGCTGCTGCCAAGATTTGTAACCTTTATTTGTATAATACCGTGACCTTCTTTGAAATTCATTCTAGCGTCGTTAAGGCTTGCAAGTTCTGTTTCCGGGTAGTTTTCTACAATGTCATCAAATTGGTAGCCTTTATAACAAAAGCCATTAAAAACAAAAATCAATGTCAGTATCCATAAGGATATAATCAACACTTTGAATTTGCTCATATTATCACCCAATATATTGTTTTGTTAATTTTATGAGCAAATAAAAAATATATTCACTGGTTCAAAGATTTGCCAGCCAAGTATCCAGTGGAAAAAGCAATGGTCAAATTAAAACCACCCGTATACCCATCAACATCAATTACTTCTCCTGCAAAGAACAACCCCTTCTTTATCTTTGATTCCATAGTTTTGGGATTGATTTCCTTTGTACTTACTCCGCCTGAGGTAACCACCGCTTCAGCCATTTTACTATGATTGATTATATTTATCCTAAAATCCTTTAGCAGTGATAGTATTTGCTTCCTTTCACTACTGGTTATCTGGTTTACAGTCCTTATGTCATCTATTTCAAGTCTGTTTACAAACACAGGAATCATTTTTGCAGGCAAAAGATCATTAAAAGCATTCTTCAGCTGTTTTCTTGAATACTTTTCAAAGTCTCTTAACAGCCTCAAGTCAAGTTTCTCTTCATCAAGGGCTGGTTTCAAGTCAATGCTGGCAGTGACTTCCTTGTATTTTTGTGAGATATAGTGTCTGCTTGCTGTAAGAACCAAAGGTCCTGAAATGCCATTATGTGTAAAGAGCATTTCGCCAAAATCGCTGTAGAAACATCCATCTTTATTCATCAAAGACAACCTGATATTTCTTAAAGACAGCCCTTGCAAATCCTTAATCCATTTGTCAGATGAAACCAGTGGAACAAGGGATGGTTTTACAGGAATTATCGTGTGTCCTGCTTCAATTGCAAATTTGTAACCATCACCTGTAGAGCCTGTTCCTGGATATGATAAGCCGCCTGTTGCAACAATCACATTCTTGGTCTCAATAAATTGCCCTTCTACATATACTCCCTTGACACAATCATTTTCATAAACAATTTTATCAACACAGGAGTTGTATCTAATTTCAACATTTCTTCTTTTCAGTTCTTTGACAAGTACATTAACCACATCAATGGCTTTGTCGGATGCTGGAAATACTCTGTTTCCCCTTTCTACCACAGTATCAAGTCCAAGACTGTTAAACGTATCAATTATGTCATAATTGGAAAACCGTGACAAACTAGAGTAAAGAAACTTACCATTTCCCGGAATATTCTCAATCAATTCATCAAAAGAACAGGAATTGGTAATGTTGCATCTACCCTTTCCTGTTATTCTGATCTTTTTGCCTGGTATGCTGTTTTTCTCCAATATTAATACCCTTTTGTCCATATCCGATGCGGACAGAGCTGCAAAAAGACCTGCAGCACCGGCGCCTATTATTATGCAATCGTACATGTTGTCTCCTTAAAAATATTGCGCTTAAATATAATTTTAAGCGCAATTACTGTTCTTATACAGGATGTACTGAATTTTCAAAATCCGCTTCAGAAGCATCCACATTATATTTTTGTGCCTGTCTGTATTTGAAGAAATTTATTGCTGGTTGTGGGAAAAGAGCGTATGTTAAAACGTCTTCATCCTGCTCAATATATTCCTTTATCTCTTCTCTTATCTTGTCAAGTTCAGGTTCAATCAAATCAGCAGGCCTGCATGTGATTCCCTTTTCACCTTTCAGGATAAGCTCTCTAATCTCATCCTTTATCGGTGCCGGAGTCTTTCCGTATTCACCTTTTACAAGTCCTTTTGTTTCCTTTGTAACCATCTTGTATCTTTCACCGCTAAGTACATTCAAAACAGCTTGTGTTCCAACAATCTGGCTTGTAGGTGTAACAAGCGGTGGGAATCCCAAATCTTCACGCACTCTAGGCACTTCATTCAGAACATCATTGAATTTGTCCATTGCGTTGGCTTGCTTGAGCTGTGAAACAAGGTTTGACAGCATTCCGCCTGGAACCTGGTATATAAGAGTGTTGATATCGACACCCAACACCTTTGGATCCATTTGCTTGGATGCCAGATACTTCTCTCTTATAGGTCTGAAGTAGTCGGCAATCTCGCTGAGCAGATTAAGGTCAAGTCCTGTATCGTATTCTGTTCCCTTAAGGGTTGCAACAAGAGGTTCCGTAGGTGGCTGTGATGTTCCCAATGCAAAAGGTGAAATTGCAGTGTCTATTATGTCAACACCAGCTTCAATGGCTTTCAGATACGTCATGCTTCCACAGCCGCTGGTATAATGCGTGTGCAGTTCTATCGGAACAGACACGTTTTCCTTGATGGCTTTGACCAGGTTGTAAGCTTCGTATGGAACAAGGAGGCCAGCCATATCCTTTATGCATATGGACTGCGCACCCATGTTTTCAAGCCTCTTGGCATCTTCAACGAATACTTCAAGACTGTGATATGGACTTATTGTATAGCTTATAGCTCCTTGAGGATGTCCGCCCTCTTTAATACATGCCTTCATGGCTTTCTCTATGTTTCTAAAGTCGTTAAGTGCGTCAAAAATCCTGATAATATCTATACCATTTGCTATTGATTTTTGTACGAAATATTCAACCACATCGTCCGCATAATGCTTGTAACCCAGTATGTTCTGACCTCTGAGCAGCATCTGAAGCGGAGTGTTCTTGGCATGATCCTTGAACTTTCTTAATCTTTCCCAAGGATCTTCATTCAAAAATCTTAATGATGCATCGAAGGTTGCTCCTCCCCAAGCTTCAAGAGCGTTGTACCCAACCTTGTCAAGCTTTTCTATTATTGGCAACATCTCATCAGTTGTCATTCTTGTGGCAATTAGAGATTGATGAGCGTCGCGCAAAACTGTTTCAGTTATTCTTACTTTAGCCATTTATCAACCCTCGCTTAGTTATATGTTATTAGAACGTCACCTGAGTTAACGGAAGCACCTTGTTGTACGTTTACAGATGCGACAACGCAATCTTCAGGAGCAACTATGTCGTTCTCCATCTTCATGGCTTCCAGCACCAAAATCAAATCTCCCTTCTTCAAGGAATCACCTGGTTTAACGGCGACCTTCACTATTGTGCCTGGCATAGGACAATTTACTGCTTTTGCTCCTGCAGTTCCTGTTGATGCAGGCTTTGGAGCTGCTGGTTTTGGTTGCTGCGGAGTTTGTGCAGGTTCAGCCTTTGCAACAGGTTCTTGTTTTACAACTGGAGTTGCTTGTGGAGCCACATTACCACTATCAGAAACTTCCTCTACGACAACCTCATAGGAAGTGCCATTTACTGTAACAACATACTTTTTCATCTATATTACCTCCGTTAATGTTATAAATTGATATTGACGTGTTTTCTTGGCAAGGAGTGTTTCCTCTTTCCAAGCAGCATTTCGAATGCGCTAATCATGCGTACACGCAGTTCTTCAGGTTTTATGATGTCATCCACATATCCGAGTTTTGCAGCCTCGTATGGATTTGCATACTTTTCTGCATATTCCTGAGCCTTTTCTTCTCTGGTCTTTACAGGATCGTCGCTTGAAGCAATTTCATCCTGGAACAGGAAAACTGCAGATGCCATATCAGATAGAGGAGATATGACCGCATTCTCAAGGGCATATACCAAATCAGCACCAAGGTGCTTGCTGTTCATCAAGACATATGCTCCGCCAAAAGCCTTGTTCAAAACTACATTCACTTTTGGAACAGTGCAGCCTGCGAAAGCATGGGCAAGTTTTGCAGCATTTCTTACAAGACCCTTTTCTTCCTCTTCCTTTGTCTTTTCAAACCCTTCTGCATTTGTCAGAGTCAATACAGGAATATTGAATGTATCGCAGAATCTTACAAATCTTGCAGCTTTGCTTAATGCATCTCCGGTAAGAAGCCCATTGTTGGAGACAGTTCCTACAACCCTTCCATTTAACCTGATAAATGCTGTAATTATCTCAGTTGCATAATTCTGCTTCAGCTCGAAATATGAATCAGTATCGGCTATTTGCATAAGCCAGTTGCGTATGTTTGCTTCATCAGTATTTATATCCAAACTTCTGTTTAAATCATCCGAACATTCAACTTGAGGTGCGCCAGTCAAATTGTTGTCAGGCAGCATTGAAATCAGTTTGCGCAAAACATAAGGCAGTTCTGCGTCCGTGCAAACAAGGTCAGCGTTTCCACTGACTTTTTCATTGAAACTTGCATTACCAACCTCGTCATCTGCATTTTTGTCGGATGCCTTAATGACTGCAGGAGTTGTAACAGCCATGCGACCATTATCAGTCATAATCACAAAATCAGCCATTTCCAATACATAGGAGGTTAATCCGAATGCACTGCCGCAACAAACGGATATTACAGGCACCATTCCTGACGCATTTGAAATAGCTTGCATTATTTCACCATACCCATTGAGTGCCAACAGACCTTCTTTCAGTCTTGCTCCTTGTGAATCAAAAACAAGAAAAATTGGCGCGCCAACTGAAACAGCCATGTTGATTGCTCTTGCAATTTTTGATGCATGAATCTCTCCCAATGCACCGCAGAGGAAGTTTTTGTCTTGTGCTGCCACGTAGACCAGTCTTCCGTTTATTGTGCCATATCCGGACATTACCCCGTCTCCCTTGGTGCTGTCATCAGACGTCAACTGACGGGATTGGAGAAATGCATCTATTTCAACAAAAGATGCTTCATCAAAAATGCCCAAAATTCTTTCTCTTATATCCATTGCTACACCCCTAAAGCTCTTTAGATAATTATTCTTAAATTAAATCCAAATCCATTCAATTATATAACAAATAGCAAATTAATTCAATTGAATAAGGATGAAAACCAGCAGGTTTATAAGCACATTTGGTTAATTTTCCATTAACTTTTTTATTTCCTTTATACAACCATTTTTATTGTATAAACATCCAGATTTCATGTCTTCAGGCAGTAATGAAATATATGGATTTTTATTGAATCTTTCATCCAACAGTAAAATAAAACCTTTGTCTGTTTCTGTTCGAATAACCCTTCCTGCTGCCTGAAGAACCTTGTTTATTCCTGGATACACATAAGCATTCATAAAACCGCTTCCTCTTTGGTTTCTATCATACACCATTTTAATAATATCCCTTTCAAGGCAAACCTGAGGCAGCCCAACACCAACCACAATTACCCCACTTAGTCTGTCTCCTGCAAGGTCAATACCTTCTGAATATATTCCTCCAAGAACACAAAGACCTATTCTCACACCATCAGGTTCAAGTTTAAAGTCAAGTACAAACTGCTCTCTTTCTTCAGGGTCCTGTGTTTGTGGCTGTATAAAGACAGTGTTCTCCATAAGCTCCTTAGGAAGGTGACTTGCCACATCCAAAAGGTATTTGTAAGAACTGAAATATACTATGAAGTTTCCTTTTGTAAGAGATGCCAGCCCCATAACATATTCAGCAATCAATTCGTGGTAAAGTGCCCTTTGGGTGTATCTGGTGGAAACATCCGTACATATGAAAACTTTTCTGTTCTCTTTTGGAAAAGGTGACGGAACAGAAAAAATTTTATCATCCTCTTTGAAACCAAATCCCTGATAATAGTATTGAAGGGGTTGCAAGGTACCAGAAAACAAAATTGAACTTCTTCCTAGTTCCAGCGTCTGACCAATAATTTTTGATGGATCGGCTAGATATACACAGGCAAAAATATCGCCATTTTCCTTCCTGACATAATAGCAGAACCTTTCATCATATATCTCCAAAAGCCTGCAGAAAAAAAGACAGTTCATGAAAAGTTCCGTTACTGTTTCATCGTCACTTCCCAATTTGTGAAGGTATTCCGTCAAACTGACTGTAAAGTCATTAACGAGCATGTACATGGTGCTGTCAAACTCTTCAGTTACAATATATCCTTTGTCATCAAGGCTTTTGTTTAACTTATTGAAAAGACGAACGATTTTACCTGCTTTGGTGTATACCTGTTTCCCATTTTCCTTTTCTCTAAACTTCTTCCTAACTTCAGAAAAAGTCTTTTTGTACAGCTTCTGAGTATACATGTCCCTTGTTCTGTCAATCAGGTTGTGTGCTTCATCAATTAAAAATATATGGTCCTGCTTGATTGAGAAAAAACGCTTCAAGTTGACTCTGGGGTCAAAGAGATAATTGTAGTCGCATAAAATGACATCCACCCACTCGGAAACATCCAGCGAAAACTCAAATGGACACACTTTGTGTTTTTTGGAGATTTCCTCAACCACATCTCTTGTAAATATGCGGTAATTATTGATGCTTTCAAACACTGCATCATTTATTCTGTCATAATG
>JAAYLF010000267.1 GCA_012522035.1 Clostridiaceae bacterium | reverse complement strand
GGAGGTTCTATTATGAACAATCATACAGAGGAACTCAGAAAAAAATATATTGAAAATCCACCTGAAGGCTTAACTGCTGAAGACATTAAAAAAATGAGTGATGACGACCTTTTGGATATGGATTTCTTTCTACACGAAGATGATGGTCTGGAAGATGATATCGAGGAAGACGGATTTTTTATCTTCTAGTCAAAACTCACCCCTTAATGTATATATTTTACATTTTTTCTTCTTTCTTCCTTATGCCGATATAGAGCAATTTCCTATAACAAAAAAGAGCTTCGGTTTGTTGCCGAAGCCCAATTTATACAATATGTTAACTATTTCTTCTTAACAATAATCATAATGGCAGCGCCCGCTATAACAAGAACCGAAACACATGCGATGGCAATTATCAGGCCTGTATTTTTTCCGTCCTCATCCTTGGTTTCCTCATCAGTCGCTGTTGGAGCTGGACTGTCTGTCTTTTCAGGAGTTGGTGTTCTTTCAGGTGTAGGTGTTGGTTCGGGTGTTGGTGTTGGCTCGGGAAGAGTGCTTACATCAAAATTTCTTGCTGCCTCTTCCGTACCAAAGAACAGAATATATGCAATTTCAAACAAATATTCATCTTCCGAGTTTTGGAGAATGTCAAACCTGAATGACAAAAGATCTCCCTTCCAGTTTTTGTTTGAGGAAAAATCAACTATGACATCCTGCCACTCGGTTGTATCCTGATAGTTGAAAGTAACAGAGCCTCCTGCAGCAGGTCCTCCAAACTCTGTGGTATTGAAGAATATCTCCGCACCTGTAGGAGCACCTTCAGGCTTTTTAAGACCAATTCTCATAATGGGATACTGCTCGCAAGGTACCATTTCCAACATATCGCTAACAAGTATATAGAACTGCGGGTCGTGGCTGGGCATGACCTGAACAAACAACTTGCCGTCTTCAATATACATGTCTCCTATGCCAAATTTGTCCTGCTCGGTGTAATAGAATTCGGCACTTGGGTCAGAAAATCTCATGAGAGCACCCTCAAAAGGATTGGGATCAGTATTTACTTCCCCATTATCACTCTTCACAGGTGTCAAATTGCCATATGGAACTTCTGGAGTTTCACCTTTGAACTCTACGTACATTCTTGCGGACAGCCCTTTATTGTAGACACCGTCTTCATAAAAGTACTGGCCAGGATATGTCTTGTGGGACCAGAGTCCTACACCCGAGCCGCTTTCATCAAACGCTTCACTTAATTCCATTACATATTCACCCGCTTTTAAGGGTGACGCATCAGTAAACTCAAAACCAAGATACGAGTTGTCCTGATAATCAACAAATGTATGTTTTGCTATTGGTTCTTTGGAAACACTGGTAGCATAGTCAGTGTCAAAAACGTACAAAGATACTGTAATCTCTCCAATATCATTGCTCCAGCTGGGACACCCTACACCTACATATAGGGCATCTGCAGCCAGTGAGAATTGAATCCCAACAGTTTCGCCCTCATTAAGAGGATATGCACTGTTGTTCTCACCTGAAAAGTTAGGTTCAAGTTCTGAATCCTTTGTTATAATTTCTTTAGGTGTTCCACTGGCACTTACCATGGTAACTGCCATAATTGACGCAATAATTAATACTATTGCTGCTGCAAGTTTTGATTTCATAGATTGCCTCCTAAAAAATTTGTTTGCATTACATTCTAACATAATGCAAACAAAAGTCAACCAATTAATCACTGATTTACAATTGATTCGAAATATAATACAAAAACTTCAGATTTTAGTACAATATCATTAATTCCGTTTCTTTCTCCTTAACACAACCATAACAATAACTATGACAGCTATTACAACAGCCCCAATAACCACAGCCACTATAACCGGTGTCATGCTGGTGGATTCATCCTTTGTGCTTTCCTCTGCTGTTTTTGTTGGAACCGGTGTATCAGTAGGATCCGGAGTTGGCGATGGTTCTTCGGTAGGCTCAGGTGTTGGCGGTACATAGGAAGAGTCGGAAAAGATTATCTCAGTAATTGCAATACCATCCTGCCTGTCGCCAATCTTGGCCATGGTTAATGCAAGATACACAATTCCATTGTAATCCGTGTCAAGTTCCATCACCACTTCGTTATCTGCAACCGCCCAGTGTCCGTATGGATTCTCAAGATTCACCTTTGCAATTATCTCCACGTCTTCAATGGGATTATACGCATTATCCGTGGTGGGTCCGTTTGTGGTAAGGGCAAGCCAAGCACTCTTTTCATCATCGTAGAACTGGGCACCTTGGTCCGCTCCATATCGAATGGTCACAGTATCATATTTGCTCAGATCAATTTCACCAAGACAATGATAATCTCCAATATTGCCCATCTGCAGAACATAGTCGAAATAACCGGCTGCAGAAAAGATATGTACATTTCCTCTACCTTCCTGTTCCTGCAAGGCTTCAATGTCAATTTCCAATGGAGGATTTGCAGCATGTACATTCAAAGCAAGCAGAAGCATGCATACTATCAGCATTACTGTAAAAAGCCTTGTTTTTCTCACATATATCACCCTTCCATTTATTTGTACTTTAATTTTAATATTTTCTATGCTATTGTCAAACAATATATTAATATTTGTAAAAATACTTCATTGATTTAACACACTAATGTATGTCAACCGTATTTGAAAATGTCCCCAAAAAAATAAGAAAAAACAGCATAAGAACCATATTTAATTTGAGCATATGTACTTCAAAAGGTCGGTAGAGGCCAAGTCAAGAGTCACTTTGTTTCTTCTC
>JAAYLF010000266.1 GCA_012522035.1 Clostridiaceae bacterium | reverse complement strand
CCATAACAAGCTTAAAGAAGTCATGTCTAACGAAGACATAGAGGAATGTGTTAGCGATGTTTTTGTTGATATTTACAAGCAGCGAGATATCATTGATCTTGCCAAAGGCTCGCTAAGAAGCTATTTGTGTGTCATTGCAAAGCGTAAAGCAATTAATTTATACAACTCGATGTCTTTAAAAAAGAATATTGCTGCAAAAAATGCAATACCTCTGGAGGACGACTTGCTGAACAAAGTGCAAGATGAAAACCTCACCCCCGAAGAGATATACATAGAGTATGAAAACAGAATTGAAGTTGCCAAGGCCATAAGAGACTTGGGGGAACCAGACTGCGAGATACTTGTCAGAAAGTATTTCCTAATGGAAAGCTCAAAAAAAATAGCAGAGTGTTTTGGCATGAGTGCCAACGCAGTAGATATAAGGGTACATAGAGCTCTTAAGAAACTAAAAACAATGCTTGGAGGAAACGAAAGTGAAAAAAGAGAAACTGTCAAATCTATTTGACGATCCTACTGTCGAAGAAACTGAAATTCTAGTTACTGATAATATTAAGACTGAGGAATTTGAATCCAGGAAAGGAATCATAACCAAAAAAGTATTGAAACAGATTCCGTCAGTTAAGAGAGTTTTTGTCGTGAGTAAAAAAGGTGTTTTTGCGGCAGCCGCTACAATAATTGCTCTATTTGTTATCTCACTTACAATAATTTTAGTCATGGATCGAGATCCAAGTAATGGTACAATAATAAACAACCCAACTCCAACACCATCTATAACAAACCATATTACAACAACACCAAGTGTGATTCCGACAGCCACAGCGCCATCAACCACAAAGACGCCAGCACCTACAAAAACATCCACTCCAGCACCAGGAACTCCAACTGCAACAGCCGAGCCTACATCAGAACCCACTTCCACTCCTAAACCAACACCTTCTCCCACCCCCATACAACCAAGAGAAGGTATTGAAAAAGACTGGCCGGATGATAATTGGGCACCCGCGAGCGCAACAGTATTTCTGGCAGATTATCCACCAGAATACAGTTATTTTGATAACCGGTTTATGTTTGAGCTTCAAAATATTGTGAGTCAAAAAACAGTATTGGCTCTGGAGAAATTTTCGTATGGCACTGCATACGAGTTGTTAAAACAAGGAGGGAATGTAAACTACAGTCCATTAAGCCTGTACTTTGCACTGAGCCTGTGCGCTCAAGGTGCGGAAGGGGAAACTTTTGAGGAACTCATGAATGTGTTGGGCCTGAACAATATGTCAAAAGAGTTCCTGATGGATGAGACAAGGAAATTGTACAACAGACTTTACATTGATCATGAGTTTGGAAAGTTAAAGATAGCAAACTCGGTCTGGCTGTCCAATCTTAATGGCGTTACCTATAAACAAACCTTTATTGACAACGCAAGACAGCATTTCTATGCAACCTTGTTCAGTGTGGATTTTACAGATGAAGATACAAGCAAACTAATGAAAAAATGGATATTTGACAACACCGAGGGAACACTTGCACCAGATTTTCCGCATGAACCTACAACCATATTTAAAATAATCAACACAATATATTATAGAAATCAATGGAACGAAGAGTTTGAAGAAGAAAACAACTATCTCGACAAGTTTTATGGATGCACTGAAACAACAGATATGGAGTTCATGAAAAGAACGGATGTGCAAGCAGAATACTATAAAGGCGAGGACTATGCATGTACAACCCTGAGGGTTAAAGGCGGAAAGATGGTGTTCTTGCTGCCTGATGAAGGAGTCAGTATAGAAGACTTCCTGACCAGTCCGGGAAAACTGGAAGCAGCAATCAAATCCCCCACTATTTATGCACCACTATTTGATGGGTATATGGTTACTTTGCATTTACCCAAGTTTGGATTTGAAAGCAAACTTGACCTGCTTGACATGGTCAAGAACCTAGGGCTGAATGATGCCTTTGCAGATGTCGCAGATTTCTCAGCCATTACCGATATCGACTTGTTCTTGACCGATATTAAACAAGACACATATATTCAGGTTGATGAAAAAGGCATAACCGCATCAGCGGTAACCAATATCAGCGGTGGTATGGGTTCTCCAGAATGGATGGAAGTTGAAGTAAATCTGAACAGACCTTTTATTTACTGCATCATGCATGAAGAAAAAATGCCCATTTTCCTGGGCGTGTTTGCAAATTAATACGCCTACCACGTTCGATGCTACAGGGATAAAAACACTTGTGAGATCCAATGGCGTATCCATCTATCCGCATATAAATATTGTAAGTATAAAAACATGGAGTAACCTTGCAGAAGGCGATTGGCTTCAAGTCAGCAGCATGTCAGTAGCATATTTTTTAGAGGATGTTGCCGGACAATTACCCACCTTGATTTAAGAAGAGGATTTCTCCGTGGAATACAGCGCCAATGTTTCGTTTTACTTTGTAGACATTTACACAAGTGATTTTACCCGCATCCATCACTATAGAGAAAGGAAACTATGTCGAGGAAGCAGACGATTATGAAAGCGCAACCTTGGAATGTACATTCACTTTAATAAAGAATTAAATCTTTAATGGGGCTGTCAGGCAGCCCCATTTTGCTTTAAATACCAATACTGGAAATACTGTCGACAAATGCCTGCATTTCCGCCTTTGATTTGATTCCCCTGGTTCTGCCAATAACACTTCTTTGCTTGTCAGGACTCAATGAAGAGAAGTACTGCATGGAATTCATATTTTGTGCAAGAGCCATGGCAAAACCAATGGGGACTTCTCCATTTGTCAAATTTTTCTCCATTCCAGCCACCCCTGATTATTTTCCACACAAAAAAATATTATATCCATGAAAAATCAAACCATTTTTAAGAGAGCTTTTTTACCTGGCATCCCTTTTGTTATTCCAAGTTTTTCAGCTTCATTAGTAACAGACTCCAAAGGAGCTTCAAGAAGTTCCTCGATAGTTCTAACTCCAACTGCTCTTCCCGCAATAATTTTCCTGTCTTTCAATTTTTCATTTAATAAAGAAACATCCAAAGCACCGCACATGATATATCCTTTATCTGATGAAACAACAAGCAGGGTGGTTTTAGGAAGCTGTACAGAAACAGCAATAAATACATAACCATCCAGATTAATTGGTTTTACATCAATCATCCGCACATCCCCTTTCGTTTATAGATTATGCGTTTAAAAACAATATTGCCACTTTGGAAAATTCTGATATAATTGCAATTAACACAGAATAAAAAGGTGCGTGATTCAAATGAGAAAGCTGGTATTAATTTTAATACTTGTTATTGCATTAGTAACAACATCCTGCGGAATAGTTACAGAAGACATCAGAATCCCAAAAAAAACCCCCCGAAAAAACCGCTGAGAAAACCCCTGAGAAAACATATGGCAATTCAATTATCCCTCCATATCCTACACCTGTTAATACGTCACCAGACTTTGTAACAATAATGGATAGAACAGATACGTCAAAATCAAAAATAAAAAGGGAATTTTCAATTATGCTTGAAAAGAAATATATTGATCATTTTGTTGATGGTGAGTATGTCTATCTGTTAATGAGTGGTTCAACCAAAGACAATGTGATTTGGGTTTTCACAAACGGCACTTTTGAGACAGCGAGCACCTTTGAAGCACCAGAAAGCTCAAAACTCCTGTATGTGGAAGGAGATACCTTGTACATAGGAACATTCGACACAATCTACGAATATGACAAAAACACTTATGAGCAAAAAAAGAAACATACGATTAATGTCATGACGAACAACATGCTGGTATATAACGGGATTATATATATTTCCGCTGTTAGAACAGGTGGGCAGCACATAATCGCCATACCACCAGAAGGTCCAGGCTTTTCTGCAAGGGTGGATAATACAGAAGGCATGTGTGTTAATAAGGATGAAGGCATTCTTTATGTAGCAGGAAAATCAAAGCTTTATGCTTTCAAGCTGGATAACCTGGAACTCATAAAAGAGATAGACCTCCCTCACAATCAGGAAAAGAAGATGGTCTTCTACGACAGTGGAAAAGTTTATACGGCAGGCTGCGTATATGACAGCAGCAATCTGGATAATTTCATAGCGTTGATCGAAATAAATCCAGCCAAAGAAAAAGAAACATATTATGCAGACTCAAACTATGTTATTACAGAGGAAGGAGTCTTCGACAGCCAGACTCTTGACATAATAATGCCATTGGAACGAAAACTGCACCGCTGCTTTATAACCAGCTCAGGAAACGTTTTTATTATCCCGAGCCAATCAGGAACCATTATAGATATTCAAAACATAAATGATTACCTGGACGACATAAAAAGCAAAACTTTCTACACAATTGTAGAAAAGGATGCATCCCTTGCCTGGAATGGAAAGCCCAAAATTACAAGCTACTTGCTGAATGATGAAGTGATTGACATGGCAGGAACAGACAAAATATGCTACTTGGCAACATCCAATCAGAACAAGCTGATTGCCTTCAAGGTGGATACCATGGAAGTTGTTTTCTCTTTCCTGCTGCCTGGCGTTCCCGGCAGGTTGGTTATATATGATAGTGAGGCAATGATTTCCTTCCCTGATCTAAAAGTTATAAAATGCTATGATAGGACAACGGGCAAGTACTTAAGGGATATACCCCTTGAAAACCAGGTATACTCGTTTGCTGTACATGGCAGCTTTCTTTACTATACCATTAAAGGCTCATCATACATCTACAAACACAACCTTGGTGACAACACATCAATTTCCAAATCCGTCAGTTCTGATTTGGATTTCGTTTTAAATGCGGAGGATGAAGTAATATATGCAGCAAATGCTCGTAATCTGTACGTTCTGGATATGCATGAACTTAATATTTTCTCAATATTCAGTAGTGACAGCTATGCTGGCAAAAGCACAAGAACCGTATTCTATATAGACTACAAGATATATGCATTAGGCCATGCTTTTGATAAAAACGACACAACAAAACCAATAATGAATTATAGTACATCAAAAAGCGACATGAAGGTACTTTTCGCAGATAATGAATATGTTGTATGCATTGACGGCATCTACTCAAGAAAATCAGGCGAGCGGCTAATAACGATAGACCTGAATTTGCTAAATGCCTGGATCGAAAAGGGATACTTTGTAGGCTTTGTAAAAGGATACACAAAATCCGGAAGCAAACTTTATGTTGGCTCCATGTCTTCAATGGTAAATGGATAGAATACAAGACGGCAAGTTCATACAACTTGCCGCCTTGCATAGTTATGAGTAAGCTTTTTATCAAAGGTATTCACTTTTTCAAGCCTTCACCGCTAATCTCCAGGTAAAACTGAGGCTCAAAATCTGAATCAACCTCTCCTGAAGCAAAATCCATATGCCTTATAACAACTCTGATAAATTCATCTTCGGTTCCCGGTTTATACTTTACACCGTCACTGTAAAAAGAACCTTGCCATGCATGGTCATTATCAAGATAATCATTTAGTTTATCAACAAATGCATCAATTTGGTCCTCAGTTATCATGTTCCAGTAAATAGTTATAACGTTGCCATAGGACCTTTTGTCGCTCACTTTTGTAACTTTCCCCAGATTCGGAAAACCATCCGGCAACATTTCAGTTGGCCAATCCTCATTATATGTTGGAACCGGATCTCCCTTCTTGTCTGTAGAAGCAGGAGTAGGCGTTGCATCCGTTTGATTCGTTTCTGTTTTTTCAGGTGTCTTGTTTTCACCGTTATTGTCATCAATATTAGATATACAAGCCGTCAAAGAAAAAGCCACAAAAATGAGAACGCACCATATGACAAATTTTTTAAACATTCAATCAACTCCTTATTTAATTATTTTTATCTTGCCAATAACGGGAAGAGGCTTCTGTTCCCCCTTATTTGCACTTATCATGCACATAATGGCAAGCACAAGAATCAGTATCCACCATATCCAGGAAATAAAAGATATAAAAGCTCCAAATAACCAATAAATAGCACCAGCTATAAGCGACAATATACCTAGAACAATCTGCCCTGCAACTGACAAAATAAATAGCAGTAAACCTTGGTTTGCATGAAACCTGCCAACTTTAGAGTTTGGACAGGCGACCAATGGCAGGAAAAACAATATGCCCAGATATGCCAGTATAAATATTACTTTGTTGTCTTCCACTTCTTTTACAGCTGGCGTATTTCCAGCTACAGTTGAGCCGCATTTGTTACAAAACTTGGCCTCATCATTATTTTCCGCTCCACAGTTCGAACAGTACATAATAACCCCCTTCTCACACTTTTATCATTCATTCTGCAAGATTTACAACAACGGACAAGGACTCAGGCGATGCTGCAAACTCAACCTTATCACCATTCTCGTTGCTCGCCGAAAATATGTATATATCATTGATTTCAGCAGTTTGAATGTCTACTACAAATCCGCACGCCTTGATTTCTTCCACGTAATCCAAATAATCCGCCAAAGGTTCCAGTGTATAAGCTGTTTGTTTATTAATGGACCAGTAGTTTACAACTTTTGTACCAGGATCAGGCAGTCCGGCCATCTTGCTACTATCCCACTTTCTATTACCACCAATAATTACTTCATCATCCTCATTACCGGTAGGCTTTTCACCCTTGCTTGCAGTAATGGTGCCGTCACCACTTTCCTTGTCATACCAAAACGATATTGTTTCTCCATCCTTGTTGGTGCCAGTGTAACTGTACTCTTCAAACACAAGTTTGTTGAATGTAAATCCTTTCTCCTGAAGCATTTCTATGTATGCTTCCGCATCCTTTTCTTTCATTTCAGAGAAAAAGTACATTGCTCCTTCTTCAGTGCTGACACTGCTGGTCAGTTTTGCTTTCGGCGCATCAAGACCAAACATTTCCTTTTTGTCCCATTTTGTCTTTCCGATTTGAATTTCTCCATCCTTATCCCCTAGTTTGATACTACCGTCCCAAAAACAGCTGGTAACTAAAAGAGCAAGGACTATGCTCAGCAGAATAAATAAAATGATTTTTGACAATCTCATGCAAACACTCCATTCTTTATTAGTTTTACATGGCAAACATACCATTTTCGAACATTGGCCACGTTTCCTTAATCAGCTTATGATTTAAGAGCGATTATGGCAATTAGTTAAAAGACATGAAGGCATAAAAAAAGCACCTCATTAGTTCTAATGAGGCGCTTTTTTGACAAATATAATTGCATTTATTCTATGTAGTCCTTAAAAAGAATTAACAATTCCGTCCTGCTGTTGATATTCAACTTTCTGTAACAGTTTGTGCAATACGTATTAACCGTCGAGTAGGATATGGAAAGCATGGCTGAAATCTGCCTAAGTGTATGTCCTTTCAGCAAAAGTCTGCACACTTCAATTTCTCTTTTGCTTAACTGATATTTTTCAAACAAATACATTTTGTCATTATCAATATCTATTATCTCCGTATCCTTTGCCCAGCCATCATAGATATGTTCTTGTGCAAGCAATGGTGACATTATCATAAAGGTTATTAAAAACAATGCGGATATGATTGACGCAAACATTGAGACCTGGGTGCTGTTAACATACTGAAGAAGATTCCCCAGAACCATGCCTCCAACACCACCTATAATTCCTACAAAAAGGATGGCTAGTTTCAAATATTTCAAGCTGTTAATCTTCTTTCCAACAATCCCAATAACATAAAACATTACAATCATGCCTGCCCCATTCCCTATTCCAAGGAGCAAGGCAAACAAGACAATAACTTCGGAAGCTTGGGCACCAAAGGCACTGCAGAGAAAGCCAAGAGAAACAAATCCAAAAGATATGTTCCCTACAATAAGGATTGCTTTTGGAAACAATGCATATATAGTATAAAAGATAACGCAGCCAATCACCCCTCCTACAAAATACCAAACCGCAACATTGCTTCCAAACTTTTTTATGGAAGTATTCAGGACCCCAACTCCGATACCTATGCATATAATTACAAAGGAAGCGTTGAAAAACAGTGTTGAATAAATATTAAATCCAACTTTCGGAATGTTGTCATCCTTTCCCTCTTCATATAACACAACTGTTTTCCTGTTTATGAAAATTATTGTTGCTATAGCAATAATAACAACCGGGAGGAACAAAATCAGATCACTCGCAGGAGGGAGTATCTTCCCATTGTGCATGTTCTGAATTATCAAAAGTATGGACACACATATATTTGAGATAATGCTGGCATAAAGCTTTTCAGTATTATTCAAACGAAAGACCATAGGTATAAACACTAACAGGCTGACACACCCCAACGAAATTCCAAATACAACAAGGCCAATAACCCGGGGAATAACTGATGTTGCAAGGAAGAATAGTGCCAAACCAAAAAGGGAAAAGGCCGCAATGATTCGTGACACTTTTACAAACCACTTTTTTTTTATAAAAAACATGAAAACAAGAGAAGATGTCAATAAAGCGGATTGAATGAGGATTCTGTCAACAGAACCAAAGACATTTTTCACATTGGGAGATGCTGTCCACCAAGAAGCAAAGGCAACAATCCATGCGTAAAATATAACCCACACCAAGACATAAGGGATGTTATGCCTTTTCAACCCTCTGAAATAATCGACATTGGACTTTAATCCATTAAAGTTCATAATAAGAGCACCTCTTTTTCTCCATAATCTTATGCTCTTCAAATCAATAAATTTCGACTAAAAAACATAAACTCAATCAAGAAGGTATTTGAGCATGCCTTCCGGATTGTTCAAAAACTGTTTTGTCAGAACATAATGTTCTGTATCCTTGTAATGAGTAAGCCTGATGTCGTTTTCAGTTAGCTCGTAAATATCCGCATTAGGGTATGAAAGCAAAATAGGAGAATGCGTAGAGATAATAAACTGAGAGTTTAACTTCACCAGTTCATGGATGTAAACCAAAAGACTCATTTGCCTTACTGGTGACAGAGCCGCCTCCGGCTCATCCAGTATGTACAGACCATTACCAAAGAAGCGATTTTGAACGAGAGATATAAAACTTTCACCATGGGATTGTCCATGCAAGGATTTGCCTCCATAGGACTCCAGCAATGGATAAGGGTATTCTTCGTCGAGTTTGTCAATCTCAGTTGCTACATTGTAAAAGCTTTCGGCTCGTAGGAAAAAACCATCCGCAGGTCTTGAAACACCTCTTGTAAGAGTAATAAATTTGTACAGCTCTGAATGGGTGGTCTCCGTAGAAAAATTAAAATTCCTGGATCCCCCTTCTGCATTAAACCCATATTTTACAGCAATTGCTTCAAGTATTGTGGATTTTCCCGTCCCATTTTCACCCACCAAGAAGGTAACCGGTTTGTTGAAACGGAATCTTCCAATGTGCTTTACGGCTGGCAAATTGAAAGGATAGTGGGTGTCATCATGACCTTCCAAATCCAGCTCAATACCAGTTAAAAAAAGCTTACTCAACTATTATCACCCAATTGTATTTTATCACATAGTTTTCAAAAAAACTACACAATTTTAAAATTTTATACACCCGACCATGAAAAATGAAGAAAATATCCCAATTGTCCTCCCTCATCTAAAATATTGTTTATTGAATATACAGAACCATCCTCCATGCAAAGTTCAATGGCGACAGTTTTTCTTTTATGCTCCTCAAGATAAAACACCGTTAAAGTTTTGCCAGGCTCATCTAGCTCCTTAGTATAATGTATATTCTTGCTGTCAATTTTATTATTCTCAGTCAATAAAAATTCTTTGTAATACATATTTTCTGATTCCACTGTGATAAATTCCCTTGCAAACAAAAAAGTAACTTTCTTTGTATCATAATCAATCAAAATGGTGTTTCGAACAAACTCTGTACCTGCTATTCCGCCTGTTATTCTTACCGGACTTGAATAGTCCTCTATAATTACATCCGCATCTTCTGCAAGCATATAGATATTCTGCGCAACTTTCTGTACAAACCGTTCCTTATCACATGCTTCTTTATACTCCGAAATCCCTCTCCCTCCAAAAAGAAAAGCTACAAGAGCAACAGTTATAAATGCAGCTACACCTAAAGGTATATTGCTCGCCTTTTTCTTTGTTAGTCGGACACAGAAGTAAATTAAATACACAAATTGATATATCATGGGGTTTATGGAGGTTTTTTTTAATTCTAACTGTTAAACTCAAGATAGTTATTTCCTAGAGGCAATAACCGGCATACACTGGGTAATTTCAAAGTAAGCGTAAAATAGTGCACACCCCAATTTAATTGGAGTGTGCAATTTTTGAGTAATCAAGCTTTTAAGAATTCCGGT
>JAAYLF010000265.1 GCA_012522035.1 Clostridiaceae bacterium | reverse complement strand
ACATTTTGATATTATAAATCTTTCGAAGATTCCTACAAGAAAAGTGAGCGAGATTAAGGATCCGCCCCTTATCTGGAGGTATTTTGTAGCACCTTTGCCAACAAAACTTTCGGAAAGCCAGCTCGATGAAAGAGAATACGTTGCAAAATGTGTTTTTAGAATAAATTCGTCTGTTTCTGGTGCTTATGTTTTTTCCAGCGGAAAGAACATGGGAGTTTTCAAAGCCGTAGGATATCCTGAGGATGTTGGCCGTTTTTACAAGCTGGAGGAGTATGAGGGATACTGTTTTACCGCTCATGGAAGGTATCCAACAAACACACCAGGCTGGTGGGGAGGAGCCCATCCTTTTGCTCTCCTTGACTATTCCGTGGTGCACAACGGAGAGATTTCCTCCTATGATGCAAATCGTAGAACCATGGAAATGTACGGATACAAATGCACACTTATGACCGACACGGAAGTTATTACTTACATAATAGATTATCTGCATAGAAAAGTTGGTTTGACAATGAAGGAGATATGCTCCGTCATAGCTGCCCCTTTCTGGACGACCATTGAGGGAAAGGACGAGGAGGAGAGATATGTGCTTGAATATCTGCGAAATGCGTTTTCCTCCCTTCTTGTAACCGGACCTTTCTCGATAATTGTTGGTTTTGACGGCGGCATAATGGCGCTCAATGACAGGCTTAAACTAAGAAGCATGGTTATTGGTGAAAAGGACGACATGGTGTATATGGCTAGTGAGGAAGCGGCCATAAGGATTGTTCAGGAAGATTTGGACAGGATTTGTTCTCCAAAAGGCGGAGAAGGAATAGTCTATACATTGGAAAGCGGGATGATCAAATGCCTATAAATTACACATATCCGGAATATGAAGTATTAAGAAACGATGACAGGTGCATATCCTGCAGGGTTTGTGATAGACAGTGTGCGAACGAGGTGCATTCCTGTATGGAAAACAAGAAAATGGTTAGTGATGACATAAAGTGTGTGAATTGCCACAGATGTGTTGCCTTGTGTCCGACGCACGCTCTCAAGATTGTCAAAACGAACCATACATACAAGGAGAATGCCAACTGGAGTGCCAAAACTATAAATGAAATATACAAGCAGGCAGGCACGGGAGGAGTTCTTCTGTCCAGCATGGGAAATCCTGAAAACTTTCCCATATACTTCGACAAGATTCTAATAAATGCTTCACAGGTTACAAATCCATCGATTGACCCTTTAAGGGAACCGATGGAAACGAAAGTTTTTCTTGGTGCAAAGCCGCAAGGTATTGAAAGAGACAAAAATGGGAAACTAATACCAAACCTGTCTCCTCATCTTGGCATTTCCATGCCTGTCATGTTCTCAGCCATGAGCTACGGCTCCATAAGCTACAATGCCCATGAGAGTCTTGCCAGGGCGGCAAAAGAGCTTGGGATACTGTACAACACAGGAGAAGGTGGTCTTCACAAGGATTTGTACAAATATGGGGACAGCACGATAGTTCAGGTGGCGTCGGGTCGTTTTGGCGTTCACAAGGAATACCTGAACCTTGGTGCCGCAATTGAGATAAAGATGGGACAGGGAGCAAAGCCTGGAATAGGCGGCCATCTTCCTGGAGAAAAGATAATTGGGGACATATCAAAAACAAGAATGATTCCTGAAGGAAGCGACGCCATATCGCCAGCACCCCATCATGACATCTATTCAATTGAGGATCTCAGACAGCTGGTTTATTCCTTGAAGGAAGTGACAGGATACAAAAAGCCTGTGATAGTGAAAATCGCAGCAGTGCACAATGTGGCTGCAATTGCCAGCGGAATTGCAAGAAGTGGTGCTGACATGATTGCAATAGACGGTTTCAGAGGCGGCACGGGAGCTGCACCTACAAGAATCAGGGACAATGTGGGAATCCCCATAGAACTTGCGCTTGCGAGCGTGGATACCAGATTGAGAAACGAAGGCATCCGGGACAACGTGTCTCTAATTGTTGGAGGCAGTATCCGTTCAAGCGCGGATGTTGTCAAGGCAGTGGCTTTGGGTGCGGACTGTGTTTACATTGGTACTGCTGCTTTGCTGGCTTTGGGCTGTCATTTGTGCAGAAGCTGCCATACCGGCAAGTGCAACTGGGGTATTGCAACACAAAGAGAGGACCTGGTGAAAAGGCTTAATCCTGATATTGGTGCTGAAAGACTTGTCTGTTTATTGACAGCCTGGCAGCATGAGATAAAGGAGTTTATGGGAGGAATGGGTATCAATTCAATAGAAGCCTTGAGAGGCAACAGATTGATGCTTAGAGGAGTTGGACTTAATGAAAAGGAACTTGAGATATTGGGCATAAAACATGCAGGAGAATAACAAGGGGTGAAAATATGCTGAGCGCAATTGTCGGAATAAATTGGGGAGATGAAGGAAAGGGACGCATGGTGGACCTGCTTTCATCCGGATATGATGTGATAGTACGCTATCAGGGAGGTAATAATGCAGGACATACGGTGGTTAATGACAAGGGAAAATTCATTCTGAATCTGCTGCCTTCCGGTATTCTGCGGGATACTACTGTAAATGTAATGGGTAATGGAATGGTTATAGATTTGGAGCATTTGTGCAAGGAAATCAGGAGTCTTGCCGACAAGGGCATAAAGGTTGCGCCTTCCAATTTAATAATCAGTGACAGGGCAACGATCTGCATGCCTTTTCACAGACTTCAGGATGTTCTGGAAGAAAAAAGACTGGCAGACAAAAAGTATGGCTCGACTCAAAGGGGAATAGCACCTGTGTATGCAGACAAATACATTAAGAAGGGCATACGCATGGGAGATCTTCTGAACTTTGAAACCCTGTATGACAAAGTCAAGGATATTCTGGAGTGGAAGAACCTGATGCTGTCGGGCTACAGCTGTGAGGAAATAGAGCTTGGAGCAATGATGGAATGGCTGGAAACGTATGGTCTGCCTCTTGTTCCGTTTGTTCAGGATGTAACTGAATACATGGTCAAGGCAGTTAGGGAAAAGAAAAACATAATGTTTGAGGCACAGCTGGGTGCGCATAAGGAGCATCCCTTTCAGGCTGGTATGCCGAGGCCATGAAACGCTTTTCGTTTCCCTTGAAATCAAAGGAAAATGTGTTCAAAACATTATCTTTTTCATCCAGATAAAGACTTGCAACTGCCGTGACAATACTGGAGTCAACACCTCCGGATAAAAAGGTGCAAACGCCTACATCAGAAACCATTTGCTTTTTTATCGCATCCCTGACAAGCCAGGAAACCTTATCTACTGTTTCTTCATAGCTTTCTTCATGCCTGATGCTTTCAAGCGTCCAATACCTTGCAGTATGAAATCCGTCCCTGCTGAATAATCCATAATGCCCGGGCTTGATTTCGCAAACTCCTTTGAAAACACCGCATCCTGGAGTCCTGGCCGGTCCAAGGCCGAATACTTCCCTGAAACCGTTAAGATCCACACAAGGTTCAAACCCCTGATGGGCAAACAACACTTTCGGTTCAGATCCGAATACCAGCGTGTTGTTTCCAATACTGTAAAACAAAGGTTTGACACCCAACCGGTCTCGATACAAAAGAAGAGTGTTCAAACCACCGTCCCATATTGCAAATGCAAATATTCCATTAAGCTTTTTTACAAAGTCCACACCATAATGAATGTATGCATAAAGCACCACCTCGGTATCGCAGGTCGTTTCAAATTCAAAACCTGCATTCTTCAGTGGACCATACAGTTCATCCGTGTTGTACACCTCGCCATTGTATACAATGGCATAATCATTGCCATACAGCGTCCTGACCATGGGCTGCAATCCTCCAGAAAGATCCCTTATGAAAAGGCGGGCATGAGCAAGACCCACATGCTAATCAAGATACTCCCCAAAGTTGTCCTTTCCCCTGTGATTGACCTTGTTTCGCATATCCGACAAAACATCCAACCAATATTCCTTTTGATGCATGTAATTGATTTCAAAACTGCAAAAACCGGCAATTCCACACATAAACTCACCTCATAAAAAAAGGCGCTGCTGGAAACCAGCAAACGCCCATGTTTGCATATACAATATATGCAGAAAATGGCAGTCGTGTGTTATATTCTCATATTTTTAAGCCTTTCCACCGCTTCAAGGACATTTTCCCTTTGTCCAAACGCCGTCAATCTGAAAAAGTCTTCACCATTGGTGCCAAAACCTGCTCCAGGGGTTCCAACAAGAGCATGGTTTTCAAGAAGATAATCAAAAAACTCCCATGAACTCAATCCGCCAGGACATTTGAGCCATATGTAAGGAGAGTTATTTTTTTGCTGTTGCTAAAACTTTTTTTATATCTTTTAGAAGTAATCTTTTTTTAGTAAAATCAATATCAAATACTTTTCCGATTTCATCCGAAATATATGAACGATAATCAAATAGATATAAGTTATCGTTTTCATGAGAGCAGCTAATATTGTTCAAGCAAGTTATTATCTGTTCAGGAGTAAACATGTTTTTTGCAATAGTAAATTCCCCAGTTTTGCAAAAATTTTTCCCCAGGCACCGGGTGGGGAATTTTTATGGTTT
>JAAYLF010000264.1 GCA_012522035.1 Clostridiaceae bacterium | reverse complement strand
GTAATGTTTGACATTAAAAGAAGACCATGAAAAGAAACACTGGGGACATGCGGTATCTCGCGATTTGGTGAATTGGACTGAGCTTGAGCCTGCTATAGCGCCTGACAGACTGGGAAGTATATGGTCTGGCTCCGCTGTTATAGATAAAAACAATTCCTCCGGGTTTTTCGAGGATTCGGTGCCTCCCGGTTCAAGAATAGTAGCCTTTTATACGTATGCTTATGGTGACATGTCATACGGTTTTCAGAAGCAGGGTATTGCATACTCGCTGGATGGCGGCAGGGCATTTATCAAGTACGATGGCAATCCTGTTATACCCGAATTTGATAATAGAGACCCGAAAGTTATATGGTATGAGGACGATGAGTATGAGAACGGTGGAATATGGATAATGATTATTGCAGGTATGAGGGTAAGGTTGTTTACATCTCACAATCTTAAAGACTGGAAGTTCAACAGCGAACCCATGATGAAAAACGGAACTCCTCTTGAATCCGAATGCCCTGATTTGTTCAAGTTGGGCGACAAGTGGGTGTATTGTGGAGCGGGCAGATCCTATGTAATTGGCCGAATGGAGAAGAGTAATGGGATTTTTGAGTTTGTTCCTGAAACGGATTTGATAACACCTATGCATGGATGCGATGACATGTATGCAGCTCAGACCTTTTACAATGCTCCAGACAGAAGAATAGGCATATACTGGCTTATTGACAAAACCTCGGAGCAAATACCTGGAAAACCTTATGACGGTGCTCTTTCATTTCCTGTTGAATACAAACTGATAAACAACAGGTTGTGCATATACCCAGTAAAGGAATTGGAGTCATTGAGAAAAGGAGTATTGTTTGAGACAAGGAATGCAAAAAGTAATCATTTTTCTATTGATATTGAAGGAAAGCTGCTTGATATTGAAGTTCATTTCAAGGAACTGTCTCAAAGGTTTGGTTTCAAACTGATAACGGAAGTCAGTAGCTTAGACATTGTTTATGACAGGGATATAATGAAGCTCATTATTGACAAAAATCATGTCAGCAGCATTGCAAAAGGAAGAAATGAAATTGATTTAAAACCTGATAAAGAAGGAAGCATTCGGTTAAGAATCATGTTGGATACATCAATCCTTGATGTCTTTGGCAATCATGGTGAAGCAAGTTACATGTCTTTCATATATCCTGACAAACCAATAAAGGAACTTGTTTTCTTTGGTGAGAACGGGATTAGTGTTGACTATCTGACTGTATATGAGATTGGGAGGGATTGAGTGAAAAGAGTATTTGTAACTTTAATTGTACTTATGTTTGTTTTGATTCATATTATTTATGTTTTTGGGGATGGAGGTAGTCCTTTTATGAAGATTGAGATAGTTGGCATTGATTATGAATTTGCAGACAAGCAGAGCGAGTATTTTGTAAATGTTGATAACAAAACTTCCAGTATAGCAATCAAAGCCAAAGTTAAGGAAGGATTTAAAATGTACATAAACAATGAGGAAGTTGAAAACGACAGTGAAATAAATATTGATCTTAATGTAGGCTACAATCTTGTTCTACTTACTGCTAAAAGTCCGGAAGGTGACAAGATAAACAAAAGGGTGGCAGTCAGAAGAATGCAGGCTGAAAACATTTTGTATAAAGAGAAGTACAGACCACAATTTCACAACTCAACGCAAATCAACCTTATGAATGACCCTAACGGTCTTGTGTACAATGACTACACTAAAGAATATCACCTTTTTTATCAGCAGGATAATGCTTTTGAAAAGGGAGTTGAGACAAAAAGCTGGGCGCATGCCGTATCAAAAGATTTGGTTCATTGGTAGGATTTG
>JAAYLF010000263.1 GCA_012522035.1 Clostridiaceae bacterium | reverse complement strand
CTCCTGACCATTATTGCACCAGCACCGATAAAACCGATTCCTGATACGACCTGGGCTGCAATTCTGAGCGGGTCGGTAGTAAGATCAATAACTTCCTTTGCAAATATGCCTATCAGCATGGTCATGGTGGCTGCAGTGCAGACAAGGATGTGTGTACGAAGCCCTGCCGCCTGACGGTTCCTTTCCCTTTCAAATCCAACAACGCCACCGAGCAAAAGAGCCAAAAACAGCCTTAAAATCACGGTAAGCAAACTAAACCCTCTTAGAGTCTCCACAAACTGAAGCATCAAATCACCCCTTTTATGCAATAAATAATAATGTATTTTATCACATTTTTGTGTGAAAACAAAATGGGTCTGAGTAAAACGGATTGTCCAAATTGCAAATCTGTATTAGTATATGAATAGACTATGTGAAACAGGAGGATTGTATGAGAGTTAATGTAGAGGATGTAATTAAAGCGGTGAAAAATGCAGCAAAAATCCTTACAAGGGATTTGGGTGCAAATGAGAGTGACATGGATATTGAAATAAAGGCGAGCAACCGGGATGTGGTTACCAAATATGATTTGGAAGTGCAGAATTCCTTGATTGCAGAGCTTGGAAGCATGTATCCTGACGTTTTGGTAATTGGAGAGGAGGATACAAAAGACAGCGGACAAGTGGGAGAGTCAAAGTTTGCGCGTGAGTTTTTTCTCATAGATCCGGTGGACGGAACCACAAACTTTGTACATGATTTCAGACACAGCAGCATCTCCGTTGCATACGGCAAAGACGGAAAAATCTTGCTTGGAGTGGTCATGAACCCCTATACTAACGAGATATTCCATGCAGTTAAAGGAAAAGGCGCATACCTTAACAACAAGAGGATTCATGTAAGCGGGCATGGCATAAAGGATTCCCTTGTGCTTTTTGGTACTTCTCCCAGCACCAACGATACCCATGACAGAACCTTCAAAATTCTGAAACACGTATTCTTAAATACTAAGGATATTAGAAGAACGGGGTCTGCAGCCCTTGATCTTGGCTATATTGCGGCAGGAAGAGCGGATTTCTTTTTTGAATTAATTCTTCATCCATGGGATTATGCGGCAGGGATAATTCTCATTCAGGAAGCCGGTGGCGTAATATTTGACTTTGACGGAAACGACCTTCCTCTTGACAGACCCTCCAGTGTAGTGGCAGGCAATCCTTTATCTTACAAAGATGGAATCAAACTTCTCAAGGAGGTCTAGGCCATGATATTCAAGCCAAGGACGGGGTGCATGTGGGACCCTACAATCATGTTCATAAACAGCAAATACTACATGTTCTCCATGTACAAGGAAAAACACACGGATTTGGACAATAATATGTACATGGCAGTGTCGGAAGATGGAGTACACTGGGAGGATGTGGGTGCAGTCCTTGAAGACACAAACGGTGTGTGCAAGATGTTTGTCTATGAGACAGATGAGTATGTAATGGTTAACTTTGGGAGCTTCAGTGAAGAATCAAGAGCCAACAACGACACATTGAGATTCTACAGGTCAAAAGACCTTAAAGAATGGGAATATGTTGGCAAGGCCACCCCTGACACAAGATGGTATCAGGGCGAAGGAAGATACGACCATATGTATGTAATTAAAGAGGGAGACACATATTATGGCTATCCAGTGGCTACCCCCAAGCCTGAATACAAGTCCTGTTTTGGAATCCTGACAAGCAAGGATGGTGTAAACTGGACAAGCCACAAGCCTCCTGTAATAGAGTGGGGAGACATTCCTCCCATCAACTGTCTTGAAGGTGGCGGTGTTGAAAAGATAAACGGCAAATACTACTATATCGGCGGGTTTGTAGGGTATGCAGGCAGCTACGGTTATGGACTGTATACATTTACAAGCGACAATCCCATGGGTCCTTTCAAACCAGACAAAGAGGCCTTCAGACTGTGCGGCTTTGACAGGCTTGAAGGCAGGGTCTTTGTGCAGAATCTGGCATGCTTTGCAAGGGGTGATGGGGAAATCCTCATAAGCAATGCAGTGGATGCAGGAGGTCCGTATGAAATATGGCTATTGCCTTTAAGAAAAGCGCAGGTGGATGAAGGCGGACATCTGAGACTTGCTTACTGGAAGCAAAACGAACTTTTGAAGGGTAGAGAAACAAGGCTAAATAGCGATGCCTTCAAACTCTCTTTCAATACAACAAAGCTTCATCCCTCCTGGCGTGATCAAATATTTGTACCGAGCAGCGACGGATTCCATGCATGCGTTGAAGGAAGTACCGATCCTGTGGTTAACGACAGAAAGATGCTCATTACAATTGACCGAAATCTGGATCTGGAAAAGGGAGTTGTCCTGGAAGGCAAGTTTTTTGCAAACAGTTATCCTCACTACGACGAGGTGAATAATAAGACACACTGCTGGAGACCGGCTGCTTTTGGTGTGTTTATGGGAGAGGAAGACAACAAAGGGATGGGTATTGAGCTTGAAATAGGGCATCCATACTAAAGAAAGTCCTACGTTACAAAGGTTTCAATATCCTACAACATAATGAAGAATGAGATAATTGATACCATAGACGAAGGTTGTGCAAATGTTAGAGGTGTTGATGCAAACACCACACATACCTTCAAACTCTTGTACAGAAGAAACGTTTACGAGCTGTATGTAAACGATCTTCATGTACAAACCTTTGTACACCTTGGAAAACCCAATGGTACTTTGGGTTTTATCCTTCAGAACTCAGATGTAACTGCGTGGGACATCAAGCTGTATGAGATGAGTTTGTAATTAAAACAAAAACTGATTTCTTTCGTTGTACAGTGTTCGGTATCCAAGATACAGAGAGCCAAACACGGACAGACATACAACGGTACATATGGCAATCATTATGGATATCTGATACAGAATTGCAGTGGTGGGTATGGTTCCTGAAAGAATCTGGCCTGTCATCATTCCAGGCAGAGACACAATACCCATTCCCACCATGTTGTTAAGTGTGGGAAGAAGTGCAGTCTCAAGAGACTGATTTACAAACGGCAGCAGTATGTCCTTTGGTTTTGCTCCGAAATTTATCAATGCCTCAATCCTGGGTTTCTCTGCTGATATTGATTCAAGGAAGGTTTTCACGCCAAGATTCACCCCTGTCATGGCGTTCCCAATAATCATGCCGGACAGGGGAATGGTATATTGGGGATAGAAAATGCTCTGATTTACAACAGCCATTACAAAATAGGCGACAATCCCAAGCCCTGAAAAAGCCAAGGAAAACCCAATCACTATTTTAAAACTCGTATTAAGTTCCTTGTTTCTTGAAAGAACCCTGTGTATTGCAAACGTTATCATGGAGGCAAGATAAAGAACTGTAAATACAGGGTGCGGGTGTTCAAAAATATATGTCAGGATAAACCCTGCGATTATCAGCTGCAGCGTCATTCTAATGCTTGCAACAAGAAGAAGTTTTGTTTGATTGATTTTGCTTTTCTTCATTATTGCTATAACTATCAGCAATAAAAGGTAGATTATTATGAATCGTACAAGACTAATTGAAGCAGCTCCGCTCATTTTACACCCTCCCCAATATCTATTGTAACCTCAGCATATTTTTCAGTAATGGTCTGATCATGGCTTACAATAATCATAGTCATGTAATTCTGCTTGCAGTGTGTGACAAGATTGCTCATAAGCCGGTCTGCAGTTGCGTTATCCAAAGCGGATGTAGGCTCGTCCAGTAGCAATACCCTAGGTTTAAAGCTTAAGGCGATGCTTATGAAAACTCTTTGTCTTTCTCCTCCTGAAAAGTTGTTGCATACTGTGTCGATATCAAAATCGATACAGCTTGTGTCAAGCAAGGACCTTATTACCTCATCTGAAGGAACTTGCGATTCTCTGTACTCGTGATACCTCTTGAAATTATCTTTTATTGTTCCTGGAAACAGATATACTGACTGACCTGCGAGAATTATTTCCCTTCTCAATGTAATTGTGTCAATCTCGCGAATATCCTTGTTGTTGTAAAGAATTGTTCCTTCTTCCAATGGAAGGGTTGCATTGATAAGTCTTAGAAGAGTACTTTTTCCACTACCGCTGGCACCTCTTAAGAAAACTATTTGTCCTTTTTCAATGTTTACATCTTTGTAGAAAATTTTATTTTTGAAATTCAATGATTTTATACTTAGAATATGCATATACATCTCCTTGAAACCGTATAGATAATATTATACCGGGGTGGGCTAAAAAGTAAAAGAACAATAAAATAACTGTAATTAGAGAGTGTAAATAAAATATTAAAATACTATTGACAGATATCTGGATTGTAAATATAATTTAGCTAAAGCAAAAATACGGGGGTGTACCTATGAAAACCTTAATGAGAAAAGTTGCCTTGATACTTGTATTAGTCTGCATATTTGCCATGGTTTTACCGGTAAGTGCTGCAGAGGAGCGTATTGATTTGTATAAATCCGGTGGAGGAGACGGTCCCAAAAATGTTCTTGCTGTCGGCGATATTGCAGTCAAGTTTACTGTGCCGGAAGGTAAAATGCTTAAAGCGTTCGTTTTTATTGATAGTCCTACTTGGACAAAAAAAGACAGCACAGGTGAAATCGTTCTCTTCAAATGGGATACGGATTATGCAACAACTGTTGCAGGCGATAGACTTGAATCCCATTCCGAGCTGCATGCGGACAACTCTGACTTCAGACTGGATGTCAAAGGTTATTATGGACCTGGTACATATTTGGTTCTGATGCCAAAGGATGCTGCAACAAACGATCTTGGTGTATGGACTGATGGCAAAAATCCGGATGTAGGTGCTGTAACCTATATTAACGGTAAAGAGGTAAGTTACATGGCAAAGTCCTGCATATATGTGGCGGATGACAACCCACCAACTTCTGATTCTACAACTGTTTTTGCATACGTTCTGATTATAGCTGCAGCTGGTGCCATTGTATTCAAAAAGAGAAGAGCTGAAGCATGATATTCCATTAATCAGAATCATTAAAAGGGGATGCGCATCAGATTTACTGAATGCAAATCCCTTTTTTCTATTTCGTAAGACGCACAAGAACTTAATTCACATAAAAAACAGCAGGAAATATGGATATGATACCCATATTTCCTGCTGTTTGAGGTTCTAACGCATTGCACTAACGTCCTTTCTTCTTTGCCAAAGTTGTGGCAAAAGTAGAAACGATAGCCATACCTACAATACCGATGTCGCCAGTAGCTGGGTTTTCTTGTTTTGCAATGAGCTTGATTCCTACAACAAGGGTTTCGTTACCTGTAGAGTTGTAGCACATCAAGTAAACATCTCCACTGTAGTTCTGCTCGGAAAGGTCAATTACACACTTTCTTTCGCCTTTGTCCCAGTTGACTCCGTCAGGATTAGCTTCTGGATCCGCATCTGTCAATGGAGCCCAGCCAAGGGAGTTCTCTTCATTGAAATCCAGGTCTGTATATCCGAAAATTGGAGAATCTGCTGATTTGATACCAAGAATAGCCACATGTTTCATTCCCTCTTTCATTGCTTGGAATCTGAGGTCTGTTGCATATGTAATTTCCATAGCATCATATTTTGACAAATCGAAATTACCTAGTTTTACAACAGTTTCATAACCAAACATTAGCAGTTTTTGGTCAGGATAGCCATGGGGACCATAATCTTCGACACCGCCGATAGCACCCAAATCGATGACCAAATCATCCTCAGCGGAGGAGGGTATTAGCGTCATTGACAGGACTACGACCATAACAAGCATAAAAACAATAAGTTTCCTCATTATGCATTACCTCCTAGTATTATTTTACTCATATTATATACAAGCATTGGCCAAAAGTCAAGTCCAAAATAGTGTGTAAATTACCTCGGTATTAAAATATTTTGGATGGCTTTAAAAAATAAAGTTTTGTACCTTGATAATCGTAAGCGTTTATGCCGCGAAAGCCTATTGATACGGGGGAG
>JAAYLF010000028.1 GCA_012522035.1 Clostridiaceae bacterium | reverse complement strand
CTCCTTCCTTATCTTCTCTCAGCAAGTCTAACAGTAATACTTGCCTGCCTCTCCAGCTGTTTAAGAGCATCTACAACCGCTTCGCCAACCCTTTCCTTCGTACCTTTGTTATTTAATCTTTCGAAGTCCCTTAAGAGCACTCCTGAAAACATGGTCCTGAGGCGGATGTTTTCTTCAAACAGATTTCTTGAATCGTGGAGCGAATCAAAAAAGTCATCCCTTCTGTCATGCTCCATGCCTAAAAGAACGTTTTCTGCATTTTCTTCGGAAGCAAACACTCCCACTTTCCAAAAATCTTCCTTCTGAGCATCCACATTGGAAGGAATACCGCCGTAGTATTTGTTCAGTATCCTCTGTCCTTCCACAGAAAGCGAAAACTCAATCACCTTTGCAGCCAGATTCTTCTTTTTGCTTGAATCCACCAGGGCAAAGCCATGGATAAAATCCGTATTGCTTGCACCCACATTTCCTTCAGGAAACTTGGGCAAAGGAAGGATTAGCAGCTTGTTTTCCTTTGCAAGTTCCTCTGCATAATATGCCGGATTCCTCATCATTTCTTCTTCCGGAAGAAAGTACATTCCGTTTCTTTCCGGCTGGCTTGCAAAAGCAAAGGACATGCCACATTTGGCATTCCAACTGTCTCTTGCATTAAATCCGTTTGCCTGGGCGTATCCTCCATTCAAAAGCAGGAACATGTTTGAAAGACCTTCAAAGCTTTTGCCTTTTGTAAGGACAAGATCCAGATTTTCCTTGTCAAACCACTCGCCGCCAAAGCCTCGTACAAACTGCATCCATACAAATGCCTGGTGATACGGCAGATAAACGCCGGTGTAGGACCTTGAGTTCTTCCTCTGTGTTAGTGCCTCCGCCGTTTTTACAAAATCCTCATAAGTCCACGACCTGTCCGGCACCTCTACTCCAAGTTCTTCAAACACATTCAAATCACACATAACAACTGCTCTGTCATAATTGAAAGGAACCCACTGAAGAGATGTACCCACCTTTCCCAAAGACAGTGCTGATTCAACTATCTTTTCACCTTTGATGCCGTGTTTTTCAAGATCTGCAAACTGAGGGCCATACTCTTTGCCGTAATACTTTGTATCCCTCATATACTCAAGAGCGCTGTCAGCAGGTATCAGTACCACATCTCCAGAAAGCTTTGTGGGAAAATCTTTTACAAACTCAACCCTTACACCAATGCCTTTGTTTTCTTTCTTGAAAGCATTTATGAACTCAACAAGAGTCTCTTTGAGTTTTTCCATGTCGCCTGACGGTGAAATATCTTCCCTTACAACAAGGGTTACTGTTTTTCTCCTTGATACATCTGTTTCCTCAATTACGTTTTTACCACTTTCTTTTTCCTGTTTTCTCCCAAAGATAAGAATGGAAGATACAGCTGCCGCAATTGCAAGAAAAAGTATGACCGCAGAAAGGGCAATTCCATTCTTATGCATCTTTAACAGGACAAAAGCAATTGCACAAAGGGCTATCACACCAATAACTATTGCGCCAACAACGCCATAATTTATTTTATTTCCTCCAGCCTCTTCGTTTTCAACAATATTTCCGTCTTTCTTTACATACCTGAAATTGAATCTTGAATCAGGAGCCACATCGCCCAAATCCATGAACTGCATTACTTTCCCTTCAGTCGTAGAGTTGTCCGCCCACTTGAAATCAAAATTGTCTCTCTTTTCAAGGCCCACCAGATTGTTTGGCACACATATAACCATCCTGTTGCCTTCCACCTTGTATTCTGCCTTTCCAACTTCCTCAAACTCCCACTTGTTGTCTACAAACCTCTCTATGACAACGTACTTGTCGTCTCTTTTTCTGTTGATAACATAATCATAGCCTTCCCAACCGGTATCATGGTTCTGGTCCACGTCCAGGAAAAGATTCATCCAGTTTTCTCCGTCATCATAAACAATATCATTTACACAGGAAACAAATAAATAAGTCTTGTCATCCAATTTGGACACTTTTGCATATTCCATGTCGTTTCTTCCTGTCTTGTTGGTATAGTGGTACGTCCCCGTAACAGATCTGTGGTTTCTATGGGCAATATCATTTACTGCATCTCTGAATTCAGGCTGTACCTTGTCCCATTTGTCCAAATCAACAGTAAGTCCCAGGTCATAACTGCCTTCGCCCAAGGGAAGCTCATCCATGCCTTTGAAAAGCCTTATGTAATGGCAGAGCTGGTAGTAGAAATTGTCTCCAAAGAACCCATCAATAGGCTCTATGTCCCTTGAAAACTCCACATTGAAACAGTCAACAAAGACTTTGCCAAACTGAAGATCACCTGCTGCCGTGGTGTATGTATCTGCCACAGGCCACGAAGGGGTATTGGAAGTTACTTCAGACCCCCCGTTTGTAAACTCATTCCACCCTGTCACCATTACCACCTTGGGGTCAAGTTCAAGGGCTCTTTCCCACTGCTCCTTAAAAGCAAGACCGTATTTCGTCTCTTCAAGAGAAAAACCAAAGTCCTTTTTTCCATTTGAGATCTGATGTCCCTGCACAAAGCTTCTTCCTCTGGAAGTGGATGCGTGAAAACCAGCGGCTACTGCCACCTGCTCTATTTCCCCCTTTTTGTTCCTGCCAGGAACCTGAGGCCATTCAGCAATCCAGGACCATCTGTCAACACCGCCATCGGCTTCCGTCCATGTGTTGAACGCCCAGCTTCGCTTGATCGTAAAGAAATCCTTCTGCTCACTGCTGATTAATGCCGGATTGCCAAAGATCAACGGTTTTCCTTCCCACATGAACCACAAGTCCTTGTATTTGCCCGGAGCATATATCTCCGACCACAAAACACCCATATGGCTTTGCATCCTTTCAGGAGCATCCCCGCAGTGAAAAACTATCTGGGGAGTTACCCCCCCTTCGTCCCTTATCTCCTGCCACACTCTGAACAAAGTCTTCCAGGCAGGCTGGTACATGTTTGGATTTGTAATGTCCAGAAATACAAAATCAACGCCTGCCGCAGCCAGCATTTGTGCATGCTTTCTATACACCCACACATCCTGATTTTCGTAATAGCCGAAATATGGTTTTGCCCAGATATCTATGCCGTCTCTTGCAAGAAGTTCCCAAACTCCTTCCTTGCCGCTTGCCCTATAGACAAAACTCTTGTCGTTCAACCTTCTTCCTTCATAAGAAGTATCAAGAAAAAGAAAATAGAAGATGCCTACGTACTTGTCCTTCTTCTTGTGTCCAGCTTCCTTTTGTGTTGCCACTTTACGTCCAAGACCGTCTGTTGCCACCCATGTTTTTGTAATATCCGACATATCAGATTGTGATCTTGCCTGTCCCGAAACACCAAACACGGGTATGAAGTATATGAAAAAAACCATAAGAGCAAAAATTTTTCTTAACATGAGCTACTCCTTTCATGCAACGAATGATAATATAGTATATCATAAATATAGACTGTGCAGAGTTATGAATAAATGATAAAATATATGCAATACAATTGTTAGAAATCAGATGGAGGTTAAAATGAACGTAAGAAGAATACTGTGCGCCCTTATTCTTGTCGCAGCAAGCCTGGTCATTTTAAACGCTTCAGGCATGGAAGAGGATTACAATATTGAACTTGTAAGACCTGATACCTGGGTGGCAACCGATGGCCTTGGCAGAACCTTGTCTGGCTACAAGCAAGTGGGGCCGGTGAGGAAGGACAGGTATGTGGGAATTTTCTACTGGACCTGGCATGCATCCCATGCAAAGGAAAACTTGCCAAGAAATGTCCAGCAAATACTTGACTCATTGGATCCGGAAGAAGCTAAAAAAGCCCAAAACGACTATTACCATCCTGTCTGGGAAGACTACTCAGGCTACCATTTCTGGAACGAGCCCATTTTCGGCTATTACTCCACCACGGACAGGTACGTACTGAGAAAACATGCAGAAATGCTGGCGGATGCCGGAGTGGACGTGATATTCTTCGACTGCACAAATGGAGCTCATCTGTGGTCCTCGTCATACTGGACACTTCTTGAAACCTTTGCTGAAGCAAGAAAACAGGGAGTAAAAACGCCACAAATAGCTTTTATGCTGAATTTTGGCCCAATGCCTTCAACCACAATCATGCTGGAAAGATTGTACGAGGAATTATACAAGGATGGCCATTACAAGGACCTGTGGTTTTACTGGGAGGGAAAGCCATTAATAATGGCCTACCCCGAAGGACTGAATCCATTATTGAAAAATCACAGTGAAATATTGGAGTTCTTTACATTCAGACGCAACGAAGCCTCCTATTTCACCAGAGCTTATGGTCTTGGATACTGGGGTTGGCTTTCCATATACCCCCAAGGAAAATTTGGTGTTGATGAAGATGGCAATATAGAGCAAATGACAGTTGGAGTTGCTCAAAACGCAACAAAGGACTATCTCACAGCCATGAATGGCAAGAACGTTCTCGGAAGAAGCTACGCTTCCGGCAACTACTATTACACATATACATACAGAAACAGGAAAATAAAGGTTGACAAGAATATTGAAAACTCAAAGCTGTATGGACTTAATTTCCAGCAGCAGTGGGATTATGCAATTGAAAACGACCCGAAATTCATATTTGTAACCGGCTGGAATGAGTGGGTTGCATTAAGATTTTCCACATGGCAGAGAGTTGAAAATGCTTTTCCAGATCAGTTTAACGATGAGTATTCCAGAGATATAGAGCCGTCAAAGGGAGATCTGAAAGACCACTACTACTATCAACTGGTGGAAAATATCCGCAGATACAAAGGCGTAAGCAAGCCTGAAAAACTTAACGCCAAAAAAACAATAGACATATTTGGCTCCCTCGATCAGTGGGACGACATAACTCCCTTCTACCACTACACCCAAAACACCTGGGATAGAGACCATGAGGGATATGTGGGCACCCATTACACAAATTATACGATGCGTAATGACATAAGGGTGGCAAAGGTAAGTTTTGATAAAAAGAACATATACTTTTATGTGGAAACCGTCGACAAACTCACTCCCCATACCGACCCTGGCTGGATGAGGCTGTTTATTGACACCAGGAAGGCAACGAAAAACTCCAAAGACTGGGAAGAAATTGAGTATGTGGTCAACAGAATAAACCCCACCGACAAGGTGGCGTATGTTGAAAAAAGCAAAGGCGGTTGGGACTGGGAAGTGGTTGCAGAAGGCAAATACTCCATAAAGGATAATGTGCTTCAGCTTGAGATACCCAGAAAAGTGGTTGGTCTTGATTCATTGGGAGATCCTGTTTTCAACTTCAAGTGGGCAGACAACAATTGTCTGGATGGGGACATCTTAACGT